>JAITVU010000146.1 GCA_031285645.1 Oscillospiraceae bacterium
TAGAAGGCTTAGGCAAACGAAGAAAGGAGAGCTTAATGTCGCTAAGGCCCCTTAAACAACCGAAAAGAGGTGAAATACCTGAAAATCAAAAACTTCTTTACCCCGCAGAAAAAGGCCGTAGCCGTGCAGACGGCGCGGGAGAACGCCAATCCCCTGCACCACTGGCCCGGCTACACGCCCCTGGCCCCGCCCGAGCACGGGCTCTACACCGCCATGCGCGAATCCGTGCCCATCATCGACGCGGCGCTCGATAAAATCGTGCGCCTGGCGGGGGGCTTCACCGTCGTCTGCCCGGGCGCTCAGGCGGCGCTGGATCATTTTGTGTCAACCGTGCGCGTCGGGGCGGGGAGCGTCGGCCTGTACCAGTTTATCGCCGTCTATCTGGACAGCCTCATCACATACGGCAACGCCGTGGGCGAGATCATTCTGACTGCGGATGGCGGCGATATCATGGCGCTCTACAACGCGGGGCTCGAAAACATCAGCATCCGCCAGGGTAAAAGCCCTTTGGATGTCGAAATCGGCGTGAGCGGCGCGGGGCTCGACTTCAAGCCGGTGCCGTACCCGGAGCTTGTGCTCTTCACCCCGCTGAGCCCGAAGCCTGGCGCCGTCACGGGCACGTCGCTGCTGCGCAGCCTGCCCTTCGTCACCTCGGTGCTGCTTGAAATCTACGGCTCAATCAAGACGAATTTCCAGCGCGTGGCCAATTTGCGCTACGCCGTCACCTACAAGCCCGGGTCCTCCGCTTTGGATAAAGCCCACGCCAAGGACATCGCCGCCTCAATGGCGAGTGAGTGGCGCGACGCGATGGACAGCGCGGCGGCGGGGCACATCAAGGATTTTGTCGCCGTCGGGGATGTGGACATCAAGGTGATCGGCGCGGACAACCAGATGATCGCCACGGAAGTGCCCGTGCGCCAGATGCTGGAGCAGATTGTGGCCAAGCTCGGCATCCCGCCGTTTATGCTCGGCCTGCACTGGTCTACGACGGAGCGTATGAGCACGCAGCAGGCCGACATCCTCACATCCGAGCTTGAGAGCTACCGCGTGGCGCTCGGCAGTGTGATCACGAAGATCTGCACGCTTTGGCTGCGCCTTCATGGCTACGGCGGCGCATGCAGAGTTGTGTGGGACGATATCAATTTGCAGGACGAGCTTGAGGCCGCGCGCGCCCGCCTGATTGACGCGCAGGCGCGGGTGTTGGGTGACAGGGAAGGCGGCGCAGGTTCGGACGCCATTATATAATTAAGGGCTTTTTGGCGTCAACGATAATTGAAACCATAGACAAACTATGAGGGGTATTTCTCGTATCATAGCGAAAAGAGCGGCTAATATGCCCATCAAGGTTGTTCCAATAAATGTAATGAAATCGGCCCTGATCGTCACAATATTCCAGCAATTCAACCTCAAAACCGACATCAATAAAGATTTGTCGGAATGTTCTGTAATTATAAAGGACTTTATGTGTGTACGCAGGATGATCAACAGGGCCGGGCCCACCAACCTGTACCATGTTTTGATACCACTCATTGCGGAAAAACGCATCTGGGACGGCGCAGCGAAGATAGCCGCCGGGTTTTAGATATTCAAAGCAGTTTTTTGCGGCGGCGGTACCATCTTCAAGCGACATATGCTCCCAAACATGCTCAGCTAACATTGCATCGGCGGGATTTCCATTAAGGCAATGCTCAAAGTCATCAGGAATCAGCAGGTTTAATTGATCCGCCTGCGTTGAAACCCAGCCATTGTAAGTGGTATTTCCCGCACCGATAACTAATTTCATCTATAACCAGCTCCCCGTGTTTTTTACTTTTACGCTCATTATCCCATACCCATTATGTGATGACAAGTTTTAGATACGACGCACTTGAAAAAACACGGCAAATTTATTATGTGAGGAGGCATTCCCATTCAATACGCCATGATCGAAAAAACAACGGATACAGAGGTCACGCGGGAGCAGCTTGACGCCGTTAACCGCTTCACGCGCCGCACGCTTACCAAAGACGAGGTCTTTGTCTTCCCCGTTGTGCTCTGCGACAACGAGGTCGACCGCGACCTTGAGCAGTTCCCGCGCGCGTCGCTGGGCAAGCTGGCGTCGCTCTATATGGGCAAAACCGGCGTCTTCGACCACAAGCCCAACGCCGCAAACCAGTCGGCGCGCATCTTCGCCGCCGAGGTGGTGGACGGCGAGGGGACAAACAGCCTCGGCGAGCCGTATTGCCAGGTCAAGGCCTGGGCCTACATGCTGCGCAGCGCCAAAAACGCGGATTTGATCCTCGAAATCGACGCGGGGATTAAAAAGGAGGTCAGCGTGGAAAGGCTGCGCGCACGAGAAGGGACAGACCTACGACGGCAAGCGCTGCCACCACCTGCTCATCAACCCGACGGACGCGTACGAGTGGTCTTTTGTCGCGGTGCCGGCGCAGAAAAACGCCGGCGTCGTCAAAAAATCCGGCGCTGTGCCCGGGGCGCGGCCCTGGAACGGGGACAGCCTGGAAAAGCTGTTTTCATCCAAAGAGAGCGTCGTGCTGGACAGAGCGCGGCTCGATATGCTGGAAAAGGAGTACGCGGCGCTCGGTGAACTGGCGGCCGCGGGACGCGAATACACAGAGAATCTGCGCCGCGAAACCGTTAAAATGATGCTGCTCGCCCAGCCGGAACTCGACCCGGACGTGACGGCGCATGTCGCGGCGGGCATGGACACGGCGCAGCTCAAGGAATTTGCGCGCGCGTTTGGCAAACTGGCGGCGAAA
>JAITVU010000163.1 GCA_031285645.1 Oscillospiraceae bacterium
CGCCGCAGACCATGGACGACCTTTACCGGGTGGATTTTCGCGGCATGGTACTCATGGCGCAGGCCGCCGCCAGGCATATGGTCGACAACAAAGTGGCGGGGAGCCTGATCTTCAACACATCCATCCGCAGCTTCTCCCCGCATTCAAGCGACGGCGTTTACGGCGCGATGAAGGCGGCAATGAACCGCATCATCAAATCGTTCGCTATTGATTTGGGACGTTACGGCATCCGCGTCAACGGTTTTTCGCCGGGTGTGACGAATGTCCGTGTGCCCAAAGATGAAGAGAGCGGGGACGCCTTTTACAAAGATACCCAGCGCTTCATCCCGCTCAGGCGCAACGGCTACGCCGAGGATATGGGCGGCCACGTTGTGTGGCTCGCTTCGGACGCGTCGTCCTATGTGACGGGCCAGGTCATCCGCGTGGACGGCGGCATGTCTGTTGTCGGCGTACCCGAGCACGTGGCGGATATGGTGAACATGTTCGAGATGCGGGACTGGCTGAACCTCAGCGACGATGAGATCGACGCGCTGCGCATGAGGCGTCCGCGTAAAGAAGAAAAACAGTGATAGAAATCAACCTGTGCTTGGTTCTATTCTCAGGATGACTCAATATTATGGAATAAAGAGGAGAAGTGACTATGTCAGCGACCATAACCTGGCTCGGCCAAGCCGGATACATCATTAAAGATGGGGATTACTCTCTCGTGATCGACCCGTATTTTACCGACTCCATAGCGGGATCCGGTTTTGTCCGGCTGTATCCGCCGCCGTTTGGCAAGGGGGAGCTCAAGGTTGACAGCGTCATCGCGACGCACAACCACGGCGACCACCTTGATATCGGAACGCTCAGGGATTATGTCGAATTTGCCACGTTCTACGGGCCGGACAGCTGTGTGGCGGCTCTGAAGGACGCCGGGTTTGAGGCAGGCAAGCTCAAGGCTTTAAACCGGGGCGATACCGCTCAGGCGGGGCCTTTTGCGCTCAAGGCTGTATTCGCGGACCATACGCCGGACAGCATCGGCGTCATTGTCACCTGCGCAGACCTCAAGCTGTATTTTACGGGCGATTCACTCATGAACGACGAGCTGCTGTCGGTGGCCGATTTGAAACCCGATATCCTCTTTACCTGCATCAACGGCAAATTCGGCAATATGAACTGGCAGAGCGCGGTGGATCTGGCGCGGGCGCTTAAAGTAAAGACGGCGATACCGATGCACTACGACATGTTCGCCATCAATTCTGAGGATCCGGCGGTGTTTGTCAACGCTCTTGGTGACGGGCCTGTTCATCCTCTCGAGCTTCAGCGCAACCGCGTCTATGAGGTGGCCTCGCTGATCAAATAGCGCTTCGCCTGAAATCCCGGGCGCTTTCTCCGTACCGGCCCCGATTCTCCCAAGCGGATGGGCGGCCATGGCCGCGGGAGCGGCCTGACCTGATTATCAGCCTCAACCATTGATTGTATACGATGTGCTTGTTATTAATTACAACGGGGAGGACTATTCATGAAGGAAGGTTTCTTTGACACCCTGGCCGACGGGCGCAAATTCAATTTCTGGGACTGTACAACTGATTTTAAAAAGGTATATTATGTGTCGAAGGCGTCCAATGCCAGCGACGGCAATCCCGGCACGCAGCAGGAGCCCTTCGCCACCATAGGCAAGGCGGCCCAGGTTCTTGAACCGGGTGAGAAGGTTGTTATCGGCGGCGGCGTTTACGACGAATTTGTCCGGCCCGCCAGGGGTGGCGAGAGCGCCGACAGAATGATCAGCTATGAGGCGGCGCCCGGTGAAAAAGTCGTCCTGACAGGCGCTAAAACCTACAAGGGTGAGTGGAAAGAGCCTTACGGCTGGAAAACCCACGGCCTGGGGAAATACTATAATATCACCGAGACTTATGATAAAAACGCCAAAATTTACGAGGGCAACTTTGAACGTGATGATTTTGATAAAATCAATCCCTTTACAATGGTCAACTGCGCGAGCCAGGCGTTTGGCGGCTGTGAGTTCTGGTTCCATTACACGCCCAATGAAGCCGACTGGCAGCCCTTTTTGAAAAGGCGCGGCCTGATCATGTGCGATGGCGAACCCCTCACGCAAGTCAACTACATATGGCATCTTTCTCAATTGCCGGGTTCTTACTGGGTTGAGGACAGCGGCTATAAAATATTCATCCGCCTCAAAGACGACAGTGACCCGGCGGGGCACGTCATAACGTATACCTGCCGCGACCAGCTCTTCGCGCCCGCGATTCCGTATACAAGCTATGTGCGGGTCAAGGGGCTCGAGTTCGAGTTTGTGGGCAACGGCTGTCCCGGCTCCCAGAAAGGGGCGCTGTCCACCAATTGCGGCCATCACTGGATTCTCGAGGATAACAAGGTGCGCTGGGCCAACGGCGTGGGCATCGACATCGGGCACGAAAGCCCCATGCGCAACTCAAACGAGATTTCCGGCTACAGCATCGTCCGGCGCAATCATGTGAGCTACTGCGGCGTGTGCGGCATAGCGGGCCTGCCGGGGACTCCCAATCGCAACCAGCAAATCCTGATTGAATACAATGTCCTTGAAAACAACTGCTGGCACGACATTGAGTTTAACTGGGAGAGTGGCGCGATTAAGGTGCATGGCGTGATCGACGGCCTGATCCGCTTCAATATCGTGCGCAACAACGGCTACGGGCCCGCAATCTGGACGGACTTCGGCAACGCGAACGAGCGCATTTGCGGCAATGTGATCCTGGGCGGCAAATCGATGATTATGGGCGGTATTTTTGTAGAGGCGTCCGATATTCTGAATCTTGTGGACCACAACGTCGTCTATGATACGCACTGCAACCGCCTCGGCACAATGTCGCAGCGGACCAGCGGCGGCGGACACGGCATCTACCAGCACGATTCCGACTACATACGCATCGAGCGCAATATCCTGCTCGGCCTTGAAGGCAGCGGCATCTTCCTGAACTGGGGCGACCCCATCCGCATTTGCAACGGCCACGGCCCTATCGGCGTGGGCTTTGAGATCAATGAAAACATCATTGCCGACTGTGACCGCGCCTATGTTTTCCCAACCGAAAAGAACACGGCGGACGGCAATATCCTGGCGCCGCAATTCCACAACAAGGCGCCCATCATGATTGAACGCGAGCATGTCATCTATGAGATGCTCGATATGCGGGCCGCGCGCATGTATCACGACTGGGAGAAGAACGGAAGGGTTTGCGACATCAGCTACGACTTCGATACGGAGAAACTGACCCTGCGCCTGGCCCTTGCCGTCGGCGATCAATCGTTTGAGCAGCAATTCGACCTGACTAAACCTTTTGACCTGCAGCCGTTCTTCGATTTCATGAACAAGCAGGACACAACGGCTTATGAAGCGGTGCGCAGGCCGTAACAAACAGCTTTGCCCCTTGGTGCACGGAGACTTGGGTAGCTGTGGTCAGGCAAAGTCAAATCAAAGGATTTGATGCGTTTGAGTGAACTGAAGCGACCGCCCCAAATGGGGCGGTCGGTCGGCGTGTCAGTTGTTTGCTATGCGGCGCATGTTAAATTTCACCTTTTGCTTGGCACCTTGCAACAGGATATGTCTGGTTATTGGGTTGTAATGAGCAGACCATGTTCATTAAAATAACAAGCTGCTTTGCAGCGGAATGGAGAACGTATGAAAATCACCGATATTAAAACATTTCTGGTGGGCGCGGAAAGGCAAAACTGGCTCTTTGTCAAGGTCATCACGGATAAGGGTCTTTACGGTTGGGGTGAGGCGAGCGTTGAGGGGCAGACAAAGGCAGTCGAGCAGTGTATCAACATGCTGGCCCAGCGCAGCGTGATCGGGGAAGACCCTGAAAACGTTGAAAAAATCTGGCAGAAAATGTACCGTCACGGCTTCTGGAAAAGCGGCTTTATTCACATGTCCGCTATCAGCGGCATCGACCAGGCGCTGTGGGATATTCTGGGGAAGATATACAATGTTCCCGTGTACAAGCTGCTTGGCGGCGCTGTGCGCGATAAAATCCGCACCTATACGCATGCCGGCAACGCGGAAACAGCTAAAAAGGCCGTGGATATGGGCTTTGCGGGCATCAAGACAGGCGGCGGTAAAAGAAATAACATCTACGATCCCGATTGCGATCCCGCGGCGCTGGCGGAAAAGCTCGCCGAGATCAGAAAAGCCATTGGCGACGACAAACTGATTGCCATCGACAACCACGGGCAGTCCGCGCCTGTCGACGCCCTCAGGAAAATGGCAGCGGCGGCGCCCTATAACATTTATTTCTTCGAGGAACCCATCCCGCCCGAAAACAGCCTGGCTTACAAAACGCTCAGGGAGAGCATGCCCCTGATGCCGCTGGCGGCGGGCGAGCGCCTGTTCAGCCGCTTTGATTACAGGGAAATCGTGCAGGAGCGGCTGCTTGATATCGCCCAGCCCGATATTTGCCACTGCGGCGGCATTACGGAAATTCGC
>JAITVU010000219.1 GCA_031285645.1 Oscillospiraceae bacterium
GCCGGTATAGTTTTCAATGCCTCCGGTTACCCATCCCCCGCCGTGAAAAAAGAGAAGGAGCGGAAACGGCCCGTCTCCTATCGGGGCAAACAGGCGAACCGGCACCGCATGGTCGTCCACCCATATTTCATGATCCCACATGCGGTAATCGCTGGGTTTTCCCCGCACCCAGGCGGTGAGCAGCTCCAGTTGCCGCTCCATTTTATAGGTTCTTTTCACATCCGGCTCAAGGGCCGTGATGAATTTCAGCGCGGCCCGCATTGCTTTATTGATTGCCACTTGCCTACACCCCTCTCCCAAAAACGAAAAGCGCCGGGGCATCCCCGGCGCCTGCGGCAATTCACGCCTGAATCGCGCGACTGGCGAGTCGAACCGTTTCGTCGAAACAGAGCCCCTTCGCCAGCGCGATTTCTGAAAACAACCGCTTTTGCGCCCTTGGCAGAATCCCCTTCTCGAAGCTTCCGAGCATCGTTTTCGTTTCCTGAACCAACAGCTCCTTGATCATTTTTGCCAGCGCAAACAGATCGGGGCCTTTTATCACTGCCTCGTAGGACTGCTTGCGATTCCTGTGGTCACAGTCCCATGCCGCTTCCGTTTCACACATAAAATCCATGATCTGCTCAGCTTCCGTCGCCGTAATCAGCGCCCTTACCCCTGATTGATCGATGCGTTCCACCGGAAGCAAAATGGTGGTCTGGGGTTCACACGCCGGAACCAGTACAAAATACAGTATATTTTTCCCTTCGCAGGTCCGGTGGCTGAGTTCACGAACGGTGCAGCCGCCGTGTCCCGGATGCGCCAGATAGTCTCCAACTTTAAATATAATAATACGCCCCTCTCCTGACAAAATCAATATAATTTTCGATCTTTGTATCTGTTGGCTTTCATTTCGCGCAGCTTAACATTGCGCAGCCAAACATGTCGTCCCATGATGAGAACGGTGTCCTCATGCGGATAAAAAATACAGTTCCCACTGTTTGATGAATGTGCGCCCGTCATAAAACGAGCCCGCCAAAGCGTCAAACAGAGCCTGAATTGTCGGGTATCCCGTATGGTTGCCCATAAACTCCGCAGAAAGAAATTCCAGTAGCGCTGGCTGTTTTTTTGCCTGTTTCGTCCGTTCTCCTTGTATAAAGATAACCTGCCGCGACACACCGTCACGACAGGTTGCAAACCTCTATAACCGTATTACATATTATTATATAGTATAGCACAGATTGGGCCGGATATGTTGAGAATCGGGAAAGTTTGCATTCAGTTCACATTCGATGATTAATCGGGATGGAATGTTGCGTGTCCAAATACATTGCTTTCTCGCGCCGCTAAGAGTGGTTATTGCGTTTGATCTGGTAGTGTCAGGCGTATAAATAAAGCGTTGCGCAACAATACTTATGAACTTTGCGAAAACTATAGCTCTAATGACCGTTTACAACTTTCGCCTTTTTACAGGGCTGCTTGCAGCAACGAATATTGATCTGTATACTGTAATCATCCAATAATGATCGATACAGCGGATTTCAAATACCACATCTGCCCTTGGCCGGAAAGGAAACAATATGGAACATCATTATCAGTACAAAGCCGCGTTCTATAAGGAAGGCCGACAGGGATATGCGCCAGAAGCCGTACAGCTCATCACAGAGACTATCGGCACCCCTCGTGCCGTAATCGCCGATATGGGCTCCGGTACCGGCATCTTCTCTGCTTCCCTTCTGAAAAAAGGCTGCGTGGTTTACTGTGTGGAACCCGATGCCGACCTCCGGCAAAAAGCAAGCGAGCGCCTGCGTCACTTCAAACATTTTATGCCAATCGCCGCACCCGCGGAGGACACGCGCCTGCCGAATCACAGCGTGGACGGCATCACCGCCGCTTCCGCCTTTCACTGGTTTGATCCAGAGATTTTTCTGCGTGAATGCAAACGCATCATTAAACCCGACAGTCCTGTTTTCTTTCTATACAACGTCCGGCCAAATGATGACCCCTTCAGCCAAGAGCAGTCGCGCGTTTGCCGGCAATACTGCCCGGGATTTACAAGCTTTTGCCATGGCGCGGACAAGGCAAAAAAACGTTGCCCCGCGTTCTTTTCCGATGAATTTAAAGAAAAACACTATTCCTATGATCTAATCTACACAAAAGAGCAGTTTCTCTCCCGTTGCCTCTCCTCCTCTTATTCCCTTAATCAGACCCAACCGGATTATCCCGCCTATCGGCGGGAACTGGAAAAGTTAATTGCGTCGTATTCGATCGACGGCCTGATTACGATACGCAACTACACCGTTGTATGGTATGGAATGATCAAATAGCATACGAAAGTATTTTATGTGGCAAAAAAATAGTCCTCATATATCGACACGACAAAAACAGATGCTTTTTACCGCATCTGTTTTTTGCGAATATTGCCGCACATAAAACTATAATTAAACCGGCGCACCCGTCCGGCGTGATTTATAGTGTGATGAGCGCCTGACCGAGCAATTTACACATCCGCTCCGTCTGTTGCCCGACAATGCGCCTGCCCTTTTGAGCGGAGGCATGCACCCTGGGATCATCGCCCGAAACGGCGACAGGCCAAACGGCCGGATCCGAATGAAGCTGATCCATTTTCACCGTTTCCGGATGCAAGTGCATCATAATCGAGGTTTCGTTTGCGGCGGCATGATCCGTTTGAATGCCCATGCCATCCGATTCGTCGTCCCGCCACATGTGAAAAAGGCTTAGCCCAAATTCTTTTTCCCATTCCGCTTTGTACTGCTTAAAGCAGTGGTTGGACGGGCCGTGTCCGTGGGCCACCACAATGCGAAACCCCGCGCGTTTCAGCCGGGCCAATATGGCGCGCAACAGCGAGATAAATAAATCGTCGGGCACCCAGTACGCGCTGCCGTCCAATTGAGTGGGACTCTGATCCCTGAACCCATAGATATCCATCCCGTAAAAATCCGTGCCGTTCACCGATTCATTGAGATCGGGGCCGAGAAAAAGCATCGGCAATACGATTCCGCCCGCTTTATGCGCCAAAAGCTCCATAACACCCGACGACTGGAGTCCATCCGACCCGAGGGGCAGGTGTTCGCCATGCCACTCCAAGGTCCCCAACGGCAGATACGCGATCGGCGCCGCTTTTATGCGTGCCCTGAATTCGCGGGGCGTCAGCTCGACATACCGAACTTTTTCACATGCATCAAACGACATATCTTATCCCCTTTTCTATTCAGGACGGATCCGTCCTAATGGGCCTGACCGCACCGCGCTCAGAAATTGTTGTAAATAAAACTTATCTCCGCTGAATCGGTATAAAGCCAATAAAGCAACAGCGCCAGGACAATCAGGAGATAGCAGGCAGTCCGAAGCGCGGTACGGGTATATAAAAACGACTTAAGAGCCGTGATAATAGTCGACAAGCGCCCGATCAACTTCCAGCCACCCCTTCCATCCCAGATGCATGACATCGCACAAAAAATAGTCCTCGTATTCATAGCCCGTCAAGTCCAGCGTTTTAACGCCATATTCCAGGGCTATATCGCGGACCTTGCCGTAATAATCGGCGCGGCGTTCGGCCGAAAAGCCCGTATAATCGCTCCAACGACCATGCAGCGGCACATGGACAAAAAGTGGCTCGATGCCTTTTTGCCTGCATATTTCAAAAAGAATACGCAAGTCATCGTATTCCTCCGAAACGGCGTAGCTGAGATCCTGGTCCCTGTTTTCCTGGCGCGAAAGCCGCGTGCCGATATAGGTTGTGTAGTAATCATTGAGTATACCGAAATCGTTGTTGTCACTCATGCGCCCCGCCTGAGTCAGCGCCGCTTCCTCTTCGGCCGCCCAGTCGATGCCGCCGCGCGCTGAAAGTGGCTCTTCCTCGACCGACTGAATCAGGGCACGGGCCGAAACCTTATCCTTCATGGCGTACAGCCGGCGGGAGAGGGCGTAATAGGGGGCCAGAACCGGCTTTACGACAGCGGCGGCGCCCGCGGGGTTCGCCGTACTCCACGCCAGATAGCGCACCGGACGATCCGTCGCCACCGCGTCCGGCATGTTTTCATATCGGTCGTAAAGCGTCAAAACGCGCTCGGAGATGTATCGCTTAACCTCATCGGATATATCCGGTGAGTAAATCATTTCCAAATACTGCTGTTCTGAAAAATTGGCCATAAACATATCGGGCGCGATTCCATCCTCGACATAAGATTGAGGCGATGTGATCAGCACAACTTTCTTCCCCTTAAGCGCATCGCCCGACGCGGCGATGGACAGGGCGTGAATCAGCGACTGGCACGAGCCGCGCCCCACAAGGTTAACCTGAAATCCGGCGCGTTTACCGGCAAAGAAGTTGGCGGGATGCGTGGATATATCCAAAGTGCGCAACTCGCTCGAGCCATAAATA
>JAITVU010000316.1 GCA_031285645.1 Oscillospiraceae bacterium
CCTCATCGAGAAAGGCGGGGACAAAAGCCGCTAATGCGTCAGGGGAGAGATAACGGGTATAATCCGCCAGCATATCCATTTGATAAAGCGCGTAGGCTGCGTCGGCATAGGCAAAAAACATATCCGGCACAGGCTCCGCCCCGGGTTCCTTGTTCACCGAGTTAATCACCTGATTATTGAGCTCTGTGATGCTGGCCTTCGATATGGATTCCACATGGATCGCCTGCTCCGTGCCGACCGTCGTGTTGAACAGTGACACCATTTCATCAAAAGCCTTTTTTTGCTCCCCCATATAGTAATTCCAAACCGTAATTGTGATGGGGTTTTTAGCGTCGCCTGAGGAAACGCCCGAACACGCTGATAAAAAAACCAGCGCAACGATAAGCATATATGAAAGAACTCTCTTTTTCATTCCACACATTCCTTTAATGACACAGTGTCGATTCACTCAGGTTACAATACCTACAGACCCGGTTCCCGCTGTGGGTTACAGGTCGTTGCGAACCACATCCTCATATGTTTCCCGCTTTACGACAATTTTGGCTTCTCCTCCGCTCACCATAACAACGGCGGGCTTGGGCAGGCGGTTATAGTTGGAGGACATGGAGTAGTTGTACGCGCCTGTCGCCAGTACCGCGAGCGTATCCCCCACGCTGACGTCCTGAAGCATCACGTTCTCGCCGATCAGGTCGCCGCTCTCACAGCAGCGACCGGCCACCGTCACCGCCTGCGTCTTCGGCCGGGCGGCCTTGTTGGCGATGAGCATGTCATACTCCGCTTCGTACAGGATATAGCGCGGGTTATCCGCCATGCCGCCGTCCACAGACACGTAGGTGCGCACGCCGGGGATCTCCTTGATTCCGCCCACTTTATACAGCGTGACACCGGCCGGGCCCGCAATCGAGCGGCCGGGCTCTATCACAATAAATGGCATTTTGAGGCCCTTTTCGGCGCAAACCTTCCGGACCGTCGCCGAAACGGTCTTCATATAGCGCTCATATTCAACGGGATCGTGCTCGGGAATATACTTGATGCCGAAGCCGCCGCCGAGATTAAGCTCGCCGATTTCATATCCGAGTTCATCTTTAACCCTGGCCATAAAACCCAGCATCACCTCAGCCGACAGTTCAAACGGGTCGATGTCGAAAATCTGGGAGCCGATATGGCAGTGGACGCCGATCAGGCGGATATTGTCAAGGGATAAGGCCATTTTGACCGCGTCAAAGGCTTCGCCTGTTTCAAGAGCGAGACCGAACTTGCTGTCAATGGACCCCGTCTTGACAAAATCATGCGTGTGCGCGTCGACGCCAGGCTTGATCCTGAATGAGATGGCGGCGGTCTTTCCCGTTCCTTTGGCCATCTGGCTGAGCAGCTCGAGCTCATATATATTATCGACGACAATCCTGCCGACATTTTCACGCAGCGCAAAGGCGAGCTCTTCCGGCGTT
Organism: Oscillospiraceae bacterium; assembly: GCA_031285645.1. Taxonomy (GTDB): domain Bacteria; phylum Bacillota; class Clostridia; order Oscillospirales; family Ruminococcaceae; genus WRAV01. The sequence continues at coordinate 1,449 of JAITVU010000316.1, forward strand.
TTGTTGTTGCCGTGAAAGAAGATGCGCCCGGCCGGGAATCCCGCGGAAAGCGCCGTATGCAGTTCCCCGCCCGATACAACATCCAACCCCATGCCCTCATCGGCGATAATGCGGCACATCTCCTTGCAACTGAACGCCTTGCTCGCATATGTCACAAGCCCCCTGCCGCCATAATTCTCGTCAATAGAGGCTTTATAGCGCCTGCACGCGCTCCTGATCTGCTCCTCATCCATGACGTAGAGCGGCGTGCCGAAAGACGCCGCAAGCTCAATTGTGTCGCGCCCGCCAATAGTCAAATGGCCTGTTTCGCTCACTGAAAGACAATCTGATACAAACATAATGTGGTCATTCCTTTCGCTGCGCCCAGTCGCTTAATGACGTTTATGGCCATTTTACGCATAAGCTTAACGCTTAATTATATAAATTCCGGTCGGCCCGCCTATACGGGCTGATCCTTCTCTTCCAGTTCCTCAATGATCGCTTTGACGGCATCGACGCCCTCGCCTGTTTCGGCTGAGAAAGGGATCATCGTCACCTGGTCTGCGCACGGAATCTCCTGCATAAAAGCCTGCATCCGCGCATCCCGCTCTTTTTTGGAGAGCTTGTCGCATTTAGTCAGCACGACGACAAAGGGATAGCCGTAATCTATGAGAAAATCCAGCATGACGAGGTCGTCACTTGTCGGCGGATGACGCATATCAATCAGCTGAAACACAAGGGCAATATTGCGCTCAGACTGAAAATACCCCTCCATCAACTTCGCCCAACGCTGTTTTTCGCTCTTCGACACCTTTGCGTAGCCGTAGCCCGGTAAATCGGCAAAGCGCACGTCGCCCACGCGGAAGAAATTGACTGTGACGGTTTTTCCCGGCATGGAGCTGACGCGCGCAAGTTGTTTTCGATTGAATATTTTGTTGATCATGGAGCTTTTGCCGACATTGGAGCGGCCGGCAAAGGCAATCTCGACCATATCCGATACGGGCAGCTGATCGAGCCTCCCATAAGAGGATTCAAAAGTAACATTGTGAAAATTCATACACACATCCTTAGAATCTGAACTATACCCGACTTATTTCAATAAGCGGAAATCGCCGCGGGATTGGCCGTTTAAGCGGTCAAAACATGTTTAGACATCGATCAGTGGTTAAGCCAAATCCCCGGAGCCGCAAATCCGCCGCGCTTATAAAAGCGCGGCCCCATGCGCGTGCTCGCACGCGCATGGCCTTGGCGGCTTGCCGCCAGGGGGGATTTGCGGCGTTTGGGGACCAGCGACCTGACATTTTACGGCTGTCATCCGCGTTTTAATGCTGTACCGTGGGAGAAACAGGTTCCTCGGCGTCAAAAGGTATGTCGGTTATCTGGGGTTTTGCCGTCGACGACGTCTTTTTTTCAGGCGGCAGTTTAAACTTTCCGGCCAGGGCTGTATCCAGCACCGTCTGGATCTGTTTGGCGCTCACAAAATTCAAAGCGTCCTTAACCGTCCTGTCAATATCTTCAAGGTCCTTCACATTGCTTTCCGGAATAACAACCGTCTTGACGCCGGCCCTGTAAGCCGCCATCGTCTTTTCCTTAAGGCCGCCGATCGGGAGCACGCGACCGCGCAGGGACATCTCGCCCGTCATGGCCACATCGTGGCGCACGGGAATGCCGGAAAGCGCCGAAATAAGCGCCGTGCAGATCGACACGCCCGCCGAGGGGCCGTCTTTCGGGACCGCGCCCTCCGGCACATGGATATGGATATCCTTTGTTTTATAAAACTCTTTTTCAATACCGTATTTCTCAGTGCAGGTACGGATAAAGCTGATCGCCGCGTGGGCGGATTCCTTCATGACGTCGCCCAGGCTGCCCGTCAGCACAACCTTGCCGGACCCGTCGAGAATAGCGACCTCAATCTGCAGCATCTCGCCGCCGACCGACGTCCACT
>JAITVU010000372.1 GCA_031285645.1 Oscillospiraceae bacterium
CGATTCAAACCGCCCCGGCAGAATCCACCGGGATCGAACAGGCCGAAGGAAGCGAACTTGTAGCCGCTGTACTGAACTATGAGAACGACCTGCTGAGTAAGCTGGCCGAAACAGAAGCGGCTAACGATATCATGGATGTCCACTATGCCTACAACAACCTGATTGAGTTTTACTATAAATACCGAGAAGCATCCAAAGAGTATTTTGACAAAGCCATATTCTACTGCCAGAAGGATGTCATACTCTTCCCCACCCTCAAGCCTTTGTTCATGGCTGATCTGCAGATGATACCGCGGATCCCGGCATTCCAAAGGCTGGCGATGCTTTACGACCAACGCGGCGAGTATGAAAAAGCAATAGAGATATGTGGCCTTGGGATTAAGTATGACCTCGCAGACGGAACCCAAGGTGGCTTCAGGGCTAGGCGAGAGCGCATCGAGAAAAAACTCATTGAAGCGCAGAACGCTTGACAGAACCCTTGCTCCTCTTTGGGGCAAGGGATTTTTTGAAAGTAGTGATTCAAAATGGTGGATTACCTGAAAAAACAGGATGATATTGTCCACGCCCTTCGCACCGTATTTGTGCATAACATATGGGACTTTATCCCTATGACATATCAGAAAACACGAGATTTCGAAGGCGGTCTTGCGCTGGCTGAATATCTAACTAACGAGATCACCTTGCAGCGAAAGCGTATCTCAAAAGAAGAATTCGAGCGGTGGGATAGTGAATTAGTGTATTTCAAACTCAATATGCTGGAGTCACTCAATCGCTGGAAAGACTACATAGAATACTTCGAGTTATGCCGGCACCAGAAAAATTACAACACTCCATACGGTTCTGTCGGAGAGCCTACTGATGAATACCACGATTACATAACGCATTCTGATAAAGAGTTTCACTATGTACACTTTTTATTTCAGCAATCCGGTCAGTATGAAAGCGTTAAAAAGAAGTTTGATAAATGGCGGTCAGGTAAAAAGGTCGGAAACCTCATGCGCCATCAGCAGGATCGCTTGAGCGATGAAGAAATTCAACAAAAGTTACAGTTCATCACTGGTCTGTTGGATAATGAGTTGGCACGGCTGAAGAGGTATGGTGTGCCGCAAAACCATATGAAAATGAAATCCGGTAATTAATTGCCACAGGAGCGATAAAATGGCTGAAACTAAAAAAAGGGCAAATGGAGAAGGTAGTTGGAAAAAGCGTAAAAAGAAGAACGGAGAAGAGTATTTAGAATACCGCGTCAGTTTCGGTGAGGATATGGAAGGATATTCAGTTCGTAAATCTTTTTATGGGAAAACTCAAAAAGAATGTAAGAAACAAGCAAAGGACTTCGAGAAATCCCTTAATGAAAAGCTTATCGCTATTGAAGAATACACTGTAGGCGATTGGCTAGAAAAATGGCTAACAACATATAAAAAAGATAGCGGCATATCTGATGCCACCTATAAGAATTATAAGTATTGTGTTGGCATCATTAAAAAACACAAAGTATCGAACATGCAGCTTGTTAAAGTAAAGCCGATGCATATCACTCAATTCTACAATGATAATGAAAAGTATAGTGCAAGCGTTCTAAATAAGTTTTCCATTCTTCTGTTTGGTGCATTCGATGCGGCTATAGACAATGACCTATGCTATAAAAATCCAGCGAAAAAAGCTAAGAAATTAAAAAAAGCCTCTGGAGAAAAAACACCCTTTTCTCCAGAGGCGACACAAACAATTAAAGAATTTGCAAAAACAGATAGTGAATTTGGTACTATTATTATGCTAATGCTCTGCACCGGCCTGCGCCCACAAGAAATACGAGCATTGCATTGGAAAAATATTAATCTGAAAGAGAAGTATATTTTAGTAGACACTGCTATTAAAAGGAATGGAGTCATAGGTTTACCAAAAGGGAATAGAATCCGTATTGTGCCAATTAAAGAGGACCTTATCAAGCATTTGAAGCCCCATATCCAATCTGATGATTCTCCTGTCCTGACAGTTCCATCAGAACAAAAGCGTAAACGGCGTGGAGATGAGGGCTACGAAACGGATGGTATACATCTCACAGACACAGCTTTACGCACCCAATATACCGCCTTCTTCATCAGATTGAATAAATATTTGGCAGAAAACAAAAAGGAGCCTGTGGTCGTATTATCCCCCCACAGCATGCGTCATACATATGCGACAGAACTGGCGACATCTGGCGTATCCCAAAAAGCGATTCAATTAATTTTAGGACATGCAGACATGTCCACTACTGATGGATATACCCATTTGTCCAACTTGGCCTATCTAAAAAGCGCACTTGGTATCGAGTAGTTTTCGCCAGGCGGTTGGGGTACGGTTGGGGTACGGCCCAATGCATCAACACGAAAGCAAAGAAATAACCGCCTAGTTTTCGTGATAACTAAGCGGTTTTCTTACAATTGCCCGACTAGGATTTGAACCCAGACAAACAGAGTCAGAGTCTGTCGTGCTACCATTACACAATCGGGCATCATATATGGCTTCGGACGACTTTTATATTATATCCAGACAACTTGTTTTTGTCAATAGATATGTCGCGTTTGCATTTTCTAAAACGTAAATAATTATCTCTTATTTATGCTCTGTTTATACATGCGTTTTATGCTATAATATTCGTGAAAAAATAAATGGAGATTAAATATGCAATTATTAAATAAGACAAAACAGTCTATTGTTTCCCATTCAATCACGCTTTTTTCCGAAAAGGGATATGAAAACGTATCAATAAGGAACATCGCGGATGCGGTGAAGATTAAGCCGGCTTCGATCTACAATCATTTTGAAAGCAAAGAATCTATTCTTGACCACATTTATAATTATTATGTGCAAAATTGCTTCAATGAACGATTAACCCCGGCTGAATATATGCCTATTCTGCGTACGGGAAGCGCCGTTGATATTATCAGCATATTAAACTATGGTTTTAAGGATCCAATCATCATGTTTAATGTAACACGCATTCTATGGGCCAGGAAATACATCGATCCCGTCGCAAAAAAGGTATACAAAGAATGTGTTATTGATGCCGGTATGACTTATATTGTGGAAGTCATAGCTAAAGGAATCGAGTTGCGCCGTATCGACATGAAACCCGAGAACATTCAAACATTCGCTTCCTTGGTGCTCTCATCGCGCGTATTCGCCGCAAACGCGATTGTGATTGATCCGGACAGGGATAAATGGCGCCATTCCGAAACCGCTATGCTCGAATTGTTATCAGGATTGCTCACCTTAAACGCACCGTTACCTGCTTGAAACAGTCTCATTAAATGAGCCGCCAATAATAATTTTCCTGTTTTGTAACTTTATGCTTGTATTTCCCCTCCATTTGATCTATAATGAGTACGGTTACATATAGTATGTCTTATATAAAACAACAAGGAGGGGTTTATATGAGTATGGCGGTAAGCGGCGTATTATCCAATTATACATATGGTTCCGGCTCCTATGTTCGCCCAAAACTGGATAAGGATAATGACGGGCACTGGAGCAGCAGCGAAGTGGGCAATTACGCTAAGGCGTATGAAAAGGCCACAGGAAACAAAATTGACGTCGATAAGCTGATGAGCACTTACGACGCCGATAATGACGGCAAACTGAATTTCAGGGAGCAGGAAAGCGTTTACAAAGACGACGCTCTGAATCTTAAATCTCTCTCCCAGCCTAATTCCGGCGTTTCTTCTTCCGGCGCCAGTATCAGCGAAACGTTGGCCGATATGATGGCGACGATGTCCACGACAAGCAAGATGGCTTTGTCCCGCATGGTTTTCCAATCCGAACAGAACAGCAATCTGCTCAGTATGTTCAGCGCGGGAAACTCCATGTTTGATTTTACAAGCGTCATGAATTATAACAGTAATAAGTACACGTCGGCTTTTTCAAATGTCAGTTCACAGCTTGGCCAAATGATGAATATTTTTGTCTAAAAATATATCAAGGATTTGTCGTGCTCTTTTGTCCCGCCTTGAGATCAAATGCGGCGAGCTGCAAAGAACCATATAGCGCATAAAACACGAAACGGGAGGCATGCGCCTCCCGTTTCTGTTGCTCGTTTAATCCTACGCTTTTGATTCTGTGGAAGACTCAACTTCCTCGCTCTCCTCAGTCAATTCAGCTGAGGATTCATCTGTTTCAGCAGCAGAAGATTCGTCTGCCTGCGCATCGGAGGATGCATCGGCAGCATCTTCCGATTCTTCGCCTGACACAGTCTCGTCAACCGAAGAATCGGCGTCGACAGGCGCGTCGGCCTCGGACTCGTCGTCTGTTACGGGATTGTCTATCGCACTCTGAGATGCCGGCTCTGAAACAGAGATACCCGCATCCGCCTCGGAGGGCGCCTCCTCAGAAGTACACGCTGCCATGGAAAGCGCAAGCGCTGCGGCAAGACAATATGTAATGATCTTTTTCATTGTGTTTGTCCTCCTTTAATCTACCTTACAGTGACCCCACGTTTGGGTCCTGAGTCATTATAGCTTTTATCTTCTTCAAATTCCATTAGTAAACATGCAGAAATGAATCAACAATTATTATATGAAATTATTGACATATCCAATAATTATAAATATTTCATGAACAATGTCATTTATTGTATTATTCGCATAATTGTTCTGTAATTATTTATGCATATTATTTAATTATTTAGTCGCATATAGTCATTAAATAATTCGATTATGTAATTGTTGCTCGATTGTGGAAATCATCCAATAATGAATCACACTGTCAAAATTTTCTATGCTCGATTTCACACAGAGCGTCAATCCTGTTTTCCAAACAACGCCTTGCTCAGTCGATTGGCATCACAGCGCCATTGACCGCAGCAGGACAATATGTAGCCCCGCGCCGCCTCCTTATTGATGCCCTCTGCATTTATCAACCAGTCGGCATGCCATATATCGGCCCTGCAATAGGTATTGGCCGGCCATCCGTACTCTTCGCCGTCTTTTCCCACCTTGCGCCTGTTGCCGCATATTGTAATATAGAACTCTTTTTGCAAAGCCACAACCGCGCTGTCTATTTTAGAGGCGCCGTGTTTTTTACTGACGCCGCACTGTCCGCGTATCTCCGCCGTACTCATAACGCCGCCCTCTTCAAACAGTCGATATACGTTCAGTAGGACCGGCGAAACCTTTCCCTCCATATACCGCTCCTCCACAGAGTAGCGCGGCGAACAGGCGGCATAAAAATAGGGATACAGCGCTTTAGAAACAAAGCCCTTATGTCCCCCCAGCAGACACCCGAACGCCAATTTTTTCTCAGCCGCCGCGCGGTCTTTCCATTGCCACGGGTCCGTTTCAATATCACCCGTATGCCACTGTTTTTCATCCGTTAAATCGTTCAAGTTCGGAAATCCCTCAATAAAAGTCCCGCTGAACGCCACAGCGCCCATACTGTCGACATACTCGGTAAATTCCTGATAATTCGTGATCATAACCGTATCCCCCAAATCATTAATAATGCTGTAAAAAACAATAAAAATATAGATTTCTTTTCTTAATAATTATTATATCATGCGGACTGGACAATAGTATGTCCTGTTTGAATTATTGCTTATACCGCCTTGTAAATTAAGGGATTAGAGGATATAATATAGATGAAAGCAGCATATAAATATTGCTCTTTTGCTTGCCGTTTTCACAGCGGATTAACGGTATATTTGAGTGGAGGCCCTATGAGGCGACTTTTATCATTAATCAGTGTGCTTTTGTGTGCTTTTTTATTAACGGGGTTTTCCATCGCGCCTGTCTCCCCCACAAAAGGCCTTTTCGTCAATGATTACGCAACCAGCCTGTTCAGCGAACACAAAGAGTTTATTACGGATATATCAACGGTGCTTGAGGAACAAACCGGCGCGCAGGTCATTGTTCTGGCTGTCAAAAACAGAGACGGCCTCGATGCAGCCACTTATGCCGGTCAGATTTTCACCGGCTGGCAGTTTAATGGCGATTTGTCGGACAACGCCGTCATAATTCTGTTGTCAAAAGAGGATAAAGAACTGTTTATCGCCGCCGGCGACGGACTCTCCGGCATTATTGATCCTCATACTATCGCACAGGCTTACAATCTTTCCGCCTCTTATGTGGAAGGCGGAAACTACTCCAAAGCCATATTTGAAGCCTACAAAACGGTGGCTTTGAAAGTAGTGACGCATTACGGCGTCCCGCTTGAAGACAGTGTCATTGAACAGCTGCAGCCCGGCGTTCAAAAAGAGCGCTTTGGGGGCTTTTACGGCATGCTTATCTTCTTTGTCGTCGCTGTTTTCATAGCGGTCCGCTCTCTTTTGGTCAGCCGCAAATATCAAAAACGCTATGCCCGGCAAAACTATTACAAACGTAAAAATTATACTGTTGAACGCCGTGCCTTTGATGAAGACGACGATGACGACGCCATTTACACAATTGGTTACGACGATAAAGATTCATGATTAATGAACTAAACGCTTTCGCCGACCCATATTATATCTGTTTAAGTTTAAAATTGCGACGCAATTTTAAATACGCGGCAAACGCCACGCGCCGCGAAGCGGCCTATGTAGTTAAACCACTAAAAAGCTGCTGCTCAACGATCGTTCGTAAGCGCATTCAAAAGAATGCACGCGCTCTGTTTCGCAGGCTTTTTAAGTGGCTTGACTGTATGTCATATCCACGTGAAGCGTGACAGCGGGCTTGCCCGCTGTGGTTTAATATTGTATCGTTTTTTAAACCTATATGTCTATATAGCACAGCATTTTAAGGCCAAATTGCATGACGGGGGAACTGAAATTGGCTTTGACACTCGATACGAGCATACAATTTTTAAAGGGCGTCGGCGAAAAACGCGCCCAGCTCTACGCCAAATTGGGCATCAGAACCGTGCGCGAACTTTTATACCATTTTCCAAGGCAGTATATTGATTTGAGTGCGCCCATATCTATTATGGACGCCCCGTTGCATGAAAACTGCGCCATTCGCGCAAAGCTGACTTATAAATCGGGGGAACAGCGGATTCGCGCCGGCCTGTCTGTTTTCAAACTGATCGCTCAGGATCATACGGGTAGTCTTGAAGTGACCGTGTTTAATTCAAAATTCACGGTTGAGCGTCTCGAAACCGATCACGATTATATTTTTGTCGGCCCTGTCGGCGGCTCCATCCTTAAAAGGGAGATGAGCGCCCCCTCCATCTATCCCATTCCGGAAAAACACGCCATTCTCCCGGTGTATCCCCAAACATCCGGCGTCAGTTCCACACTCATGAGACGCAATATTTTGCAGGCTCTTGAGGAACTCACCGATATCCCTGATATGCTCAGCGACGCTATCCGTCAAAAATATGGTTTCCCGCATTGGATGCAGAGCATGCGTGTCATTCATTTTCCCGAGAGCCTCAGCCAGGTGCAAACAGCCCGCGACCGCTTTGTTTTTGAAGAGCTGCTCACATTGTGCTGCGCCCTTGCGATATTGCATAGCGGCAACGAAGCGCAGCAGGCGCCGGCCATGGCTCCTCTGGACATCGGCCGTTTTTATCAATCTCTCCCCTTTCAGCCTACCGCAGCCCAACTGCGCGCCATTGATGAGTCCATTTCTGATATGGGGCGCTGCGTGCCGATGAACCGGCTGATTCAGGGCGATGTCGGGTCGGGAAAAACGCTGGTTGCCGCCGCCTGTATATACTTCGCTTTCCTCAGCGGTTTCCAGTCGACAATGATGGCGCCGACCGAAATATTGGCGGAACAGCATTACAACACGCTTCGCGCCATGCTTGAGCCTTTGGGTATGACAATCGCCTTGCTCACCGGATCAACCCGTGCGGCCGAAAAAAAGCGCATCGCTTCGGGCTTATTGGACGGCGGCATCGACCTTTGCATCGGCACCCACGCCTTACTTTCCGACGGCGTCGATTTTAAGAATCCCGGCCTGGTTGTCACCGACGAGCAGCACCGTTTCGGCGTTGCGCAGCGCGCCAGGCTCTCGGGCAAAAGCAGCAACGCCCACGTGATGGTTATGTCGGCGACGCCGATTCCCCGCACTCTGTCGCTTATTGTATACGGTGATTTAAGCTTGTCCGTCATTGATGAAATACCCCCGGGACGCCA
>JAITVU010000381.1 GCA_031285645.1 Oscillospiraceae bacterium
GGCCTGAATTGTGATCGTTGTTCCAACGAGCGTAAGCGCCGCCGTTGTGGAAAAGAACGCGGCTATATCCGTGATCGTCGTGTCACGCGGTACCGAGAACGCAAAGTTCGTGAGTGTCCCCGCGGAGTTCGTGAGATCAATGGTTCCGCCCGCAATTGAAACGCCTGGCGCCGACGCGCCGAATCCCACAAAACCCGGCGTTCCGACAAGACCGCCGGCAATTGTTGTGAGTGAAAGAGGTATACCGGATGCAAACGGGATGATCGCCCCCGCGCCGTCCGCACCTGTCGGACCAGTGGGGCCGGTCGCGCCATCCGCTCCCGTTGCGCCTGTCGGACCAGTGGGGCCGGTAGCACCGTCTGCGCCCGTTGCGCCTGTGGCCCCCGTGGGGCCGGTCGCACCCGTGGGACCCGTCGCGCCATCCGCACCGGTTGCTCCTGTAGGACCTATCACACCATCCGCTCCTGTAGCTCCCGCTGCGCCCGTCGAACCAGTGGGGCCGGTCGCGCCGTCTGCGCCTGTAGCGCCTGTAGCACCCGTTGGACCTGTCGGGCCGGTTACGGACGGATTTTCAATATCAACGATTGCCGACCCCTGTGTCACTGTTATATCCAGTGTACTGGACTGGAAAATCAGATTATTGCCTAACTCCATTGTCGCGCTGCCGTTTGGTCCTATAACGTTGAATAGTGTCCCGCCCGCAAAAGTTCCCGTTGCACCCGTTGGGCCGGTAGCACCCGTCGGGCCTGTTATGCCCGGAGTCCCTGTGGCACCTGTCGGTCCGGTGACGCCTGGGGTCCCCGTGGCACCAGTCGGTCCGGTGACGCCTGGAGCTCCCGTTGCACCAGTGGGCCCTGTTGCTCCAGTGGCGCCCGTAGGTCCCAGCGGGCCTTGCGGTCCCCTGCAACAGCAGCACGGAACACACCTGCACTGATTGCACAACGCAGCTGCATCATATGCTGTTATTATATTTGATTCTTGCATAGCTTCCTGGTAAGTCATAATCAGACTTCCCCCATTTTAATTATAGTCAAAATGTCGAACGGTATAAACAAATTTTCTTTTTTATTGGCACGCTCCTGACCATGCGCCGCATTATCAGTCTGCATGATCTCATCGCTTACTCATATTGGCATCCGCGCATGGCGAAAACCAATGATAAAACGATCTCGCATTTACCCTTACAGGTTTATAAAGTAGTTGCCTACCCTTTCTATAATACGTTACAACACGGCAGTTTGCGCCTAAATACGTAAATCAGCTTATTCCCTTACAGGCGCTGGGATATTTGGTATCTAATAGGAACTGTTAATCACTTAACCGGGTATGCAGACATTCTTGTATTTCTTTGCGAATCAATAAAAAAAGAAGCGGTTAACCGCTTCTTTTTTATTGATTCCACGTTTATTCCACCGTGACGGATTTTGCCAGATTTCTGGGTTTGTCGACATCACATCCCCGAGCCACCGCAATGTAATATGCAAAGAATTGTAGGGCAATAACCGCCAGGAGAGGCATAAAGAAATCATCGACATCGGGCAGCCGGATGATCTCATCGTAAATATCGGCGTCGAGATCGAAACCGGACTTTGTGATGACAACGACGTGGCCGCCGCGTGCCCGCACCTCTCTTATGTTACTGACGATCTTGGGAAGCAGTTCGCGCTGTGTGACAAGGGCCACAACCGGCACGCCGTCCGTAATCAGCGATATCGTCCCGTGTTTGAGCTCGCCGGCCGCGTAAGCCTCGGAATGGATGTAGGAAATTTCTTTGAGTTTGAGTGAGCCCTCCATGGCCAAGGCGTAATCGAGGCCGCGGCCCAAATAGAAAAGGCTCGACGCCTTCATAAAATTGGGGGCAAGGGATTCAATAGCGCCGCTCAAATCCAACAGTTCACGTGTCCGGCCAATCGCCTGCGTTAAATCAGCCGTCAATGCCGCCGTTTTGGCGTCGTCAATCATCCCGCGGATTCGGGCGCAATCGATCGCAATCAAGTACATCATCGCAATTTGCACGGAAAATGCCTTTGTGCTCGCCACGGCAATTTCGGGTCCCGCGTAGGTATGCAAAACAAAGTCCGCTTCGCGTGCGATCGAGGAACCGATGACATTGACGATCGCCAGTGTCGTAATGCCCCGGGATTTGGCCAGGCGCATCGCCGCCAGGGAGTCGGCCGTTTCCCCGGACTGGGAAATGACGATAACAAGGCTCCTGTCAGTCAGGATCGGATCCCTGTAGCGGAATTCGGACGCGAGGTCGACGTCCACAGGAATCCGCGCCAGCCTTTCGAGCAGCACCTTTCCCACCGTTCCGGCGTACATGGCCGTCCCGCAGGCCGTGATATGGACTCTGTCAAATTGAGACCAAAAATCCGCCGGTATGTCGTCGGCGCTGAAATCGGGCCTTGTGTGCCGTATACGGGGGTGGACGGTGTCGGTCAGCGCCTTGGGCTGCTCACAAATTTCCTTGAGCATAAAATGCGGATAACCGCCCTTTTGTGCCGCCGCGATGTCCCAGTTAGCCCGCATGCGCTCCTTTTTGACAGGCGCACGCGTCAAATCCAGAATTACAACGCTGCCGGGCTTTATGACGGCGATCTCCATCTCGTCAAGCAGATAGAAATCGCGCGTATGCTCGAGAATGGCCGGAACATCCGACGCGATATAATTCTCGTTCTCGCCAAGCCCGACAATCAACGGACTATCCTTGCGCACGGCATAAATCGTGTCCGGCTGATCGGCAAACAAAATGCCGAAGGCATAAGAACCCTCGAGACGCTCAAGGGCTTGGTGAATCGCATCAAAGGGATCGCCCTTATAAAAATAATCCACCAGTTTAACCGCCGTTTCCGTGTCCGTCTGGGATTCAAAGGTGTATCCCTTATCGGACAGGAATTTTTTTATTTCAAGATAATTCTCAATGATACCGTTATGTACCATAGAGAGTTTTGGGGTTCTGTGAGGATGCGAGTTAATATCGGACGGCTCGCCGTGGGTGGCCCAGCGCGTGTGGCCGATACCGCAACCCGCTCCCGGTTTGCCGACCTCCTTAATTTTGCATGCCAATTCCTGAAGGCGGCCTTTTGCTTTTATTGTGCTGATACCGCTTTGATCTAAAATGGAGATGCCCGCCGAATCGTATCCTCTGTATTCAAGATTCGTCAGCCCTCCAACTAATATGTCAGCCGCGTTGCGCGCGCCTGTATATCCAACTATTCCACACATAATTTACTCCTGATTTCACTTCCCATGAGCTAAGGTATTGTCGGGCAGTTACCTGCCAATTTGACCCGCTCTGACGCCCTGGGCAGGCGGAGAGGCACCCGCCGAATTCTCGATACTCCTCTCACCTCGTTAACCGCGAAAACATCGCGGTCTGGCGCTTGTTTTTGATACAGTGTATTTCCCTTCACCCCCAATACTGCATATATTTACTCATAAATCCGGCATCACCTCCCTTGTACATTATACCATAAATCCGCTCTTGGTTTATGGTATAATGGCCTTCTTTTTCGGTTGCCGCCTCAACGGCGAGAAAAAGGGCGTTTGAATCTGTATAATAACCACTATCCTTGCGGTTATTATACCACATACCGTGAATTTTAGAAAAATCATTCTGCGCATTGACGCCGGCAGCCGCTCCCAGACGGCAAGCAGTTGCGCGTAAATGTAAAAGAACCTGTTATAATACCTGCATTACAGCTTACGCTTATTGGCGTAATATTGTGCCAATAACGCGCGTTATTGTCTATATACGCCTTAAAAACCCGGTCAAAACGAAGAAAATATAGTATTCTGCACAAACTATGTGACCCGCCGCATCCTTCAATTTAAAAATGGGCTTTATTACTTGTTTTTCTTGACTTTTGGAAAATTTATGATATATTTTGAATTGTTTTTAGTCACTGTCCTCGGTTTGTATTTAAGAAAGCGGGATATCGGAGTGCAGTTTAATACGCCATTTGTTCAAATCAGTCATGTTTGAGGTAAAGGAGGGCATATTATAATTGGAAAACAAAACCATCATCTCCCTTAAAAACATCGCTGTTGATTACGACGGTGAACGTGTCCTGAACGGCATCAGCCTCGATATCCGCGACAAGGAGTTTGTCACATTTCTGGGGCCCTCCGGCTGCGGAAAAACGACGACCCTGCGCATAATTGGCGGGTTTGTGAATGCCAGTGAGGGGGACGTTTTTTTTGAGGGTGTGCGTATCAACGGTTTGCCGCCCCATAAACGAAAAGTCAATACCGTCTTTCAAAAATACGCGCTTTTCCCGCATCTCAATGTATTTGAAAACATTGAGTTCGGGCTGAAAATAAGCCGGATCGAACCGGGCGAGCGCCAGCAGCGTGTGCGCGAAATGCTCGACCTTGTCGGCCTTAAAGGGTATGAAGCGAGGGGCGTCCACCAGCTTTCGGGCGGACAACAGCAGCGCGTCGCGATTGCGCGGGCGCTCGTTAACCATCCGCGCGTCCTCTTGCTGGACGAGCCTCTCGGCGCATTGGACCTCAAGCTGCGCAAGGAAATGCAGGTGGAACTCAAGCGTATCCAGCAGAGCATGGAGATTACCTTTGTCTATGTCACGCATGACCAGGAGGAAGCGCTCACAATGAGTGACACCGTTGTCGTCATGCGGGGCGGCAGCATCCTTCAAACGGGCACGCCGCAGGATATATATAACGAGCCCGTCAACGCCTTTGTCGCAGACTTTATCGGCGAGAGCAACATCATAGAAGGCACCATGCTGCGCGACTTCAGGGTCGAGTTTGCGGGTGTTGAGTTTGACTGCGTGGATAAGGGGTTTGGCGAGAACGCCGATGTCGAGGTTGTCATACGGCCCGAGGATATTAAGGTCGTCTCCCCGGACGACGCGCCGATCGTCGGGGTTGTTGAATCCGTGATTTTCAAGGGCGTGCATTATGAAATGACTGTCGGCGCGCACGGATTCCAGTGGATGATCCACTCCACGCTCAAGGAGGACGAAGGCACAAAAATCGGCATGAACGTGCTGCCGGACGACATTCACATCATGCGGCCCTCCAGTGAAGGATGACCGCCTTCGTTCACAGGGTCGAAATCCGCAAGGGTGCCGAGCTTGCCGGACCTGTCCCCACACAATATGACTCAAGGATTTTTATTTGGAAAATCTCAAGTCATCATATCCAAAACAAGGAGCATTACCGTGTATACAAAGCAAAACTTATTACAGGATCTGGCTGTCCTTAACATTGAGCGGACCGGCACGTTGTTGGTCCATCTATCCTATAAATCCATCGGTGACGTGGAAGGCCGGGGCGATACCGTGTTGGATGCTTTGTCGGCGTACATGGCGCAGGGTTTGCTCGTATTGCCCAGCCACACCTGGGCTAACGTGAACGATCGCAACCCTGTTATGGACGCTGCGTACACACCCACCTGTGTCGGCGCGTTGACGGAGTTGTTTCGCAAGCGCCCGAATGTATGCCGCTCCCTGCACCCCACCCATTCCCTGGCCGCCCTGGGCGCGGAAGCATCTGATTTCGTGTCGGGGGAAGAACGGATTAACACCCCTTGCGGCAAGGGCGGGGCTTATTACAAACTGTGGGAACGCAACGCGCAGATTCTTCTGATCGGCGTCAACTTCACACGCAATACCTTTATTCACGGCGTAGAGGAATGGGACGGCGCTGTGGGGTCAATCTCTCCCAAACCGACAGAGCTGTACGTCATCACACCGGAGGGGCGGCGGCTTCATACGCCCCAGTACCGTCACTGCGCCCCGATCGGGTCGGAGACCTTCAGCAAGCTGGAGCCTCAGGCGGTGCAGGAAGGGGTGTTGTCTATCGGCCGCTTCGGCGATGCCACCGCCCGCCTGATGCGGGCCGCGCCCCTGAGGGAGCTGGTGGCCGCGCGCCTGCGGGAAAACCCTCGCTATCTTCTGGGCTACTAAATGAACCTCCCCGGGGCAGAAACCCCGGGGTATCAAGCCGACGATACCGGGCTGCGGCCCAAAAAGGGCTTATATGGTACCGCTGCAAGCAGCGGGGTATCAAACCTTTTTGGTTCATAATTAGGAATAT
>JAITVU010000248.1 GCA_031285645.1 Oscillospiraceae bacterium
TCGACCGGGCGTCCGTGTGTATATCATGGTCTCCGCCGGGCAGCCAACCGAGATTGAACACGATACAGTCCGCGCTTTCCGGCCGCGCATAAACGGCCATATTGGCGTGGCTGTCGTGGATAAGGCGCGCGCATGAGGACAGCCCCTCATTTTCAAGGAGCGTTCTTGTGCTGTCAAGAGCCTCCTTTTGGATGTCAAACGCGTAGACCATGCCATTTGGTCCGGCCAGCCGACACAAAAAAGCCGTATCCCTTCCGCGCCCGGCCGTCGCGTCAATGCAAAAGGAACCCGGCTTCACATGGGCCGTGATAAAATCATGCGCCAGGCTCAGCGCGTTAATCTGCTTCACTTCCCCCTCCATATCAGTGTTTGGGGAAGTCTTTCACAAGGCGCAGCGCCTTCATGATCGCCACCAGCATCTCGGCGTGGTTACCCGGACTCATATCCGGCACCTTGCCGAGCACCTCGCCCTCCCTTGTGGTGACGAAATGGGAATACTGGCTGTTAAATACGATCGCGCAGGTATCCAAAAAGCATTTATCACAGCGGCACATGTCGGTTTTTTCCATCATTGACCGCACATTCTGCCTCACCGTTTCGTCATAGGCATTCACCAGTTTATATGTTTCAGGACTCCCGCCCCTGTTTTCTGTTTTCTCGGACATTGCGACCCCTCCTTCAAGCGGCATACATGCGCGCACCTGTCTTATACCAAACACTGATAAAATACACAAATCAATCATTGCTCAGAGCACGTTTTTATACAAGAACGCAAGCTCGATTTCTTTGGCTTTTTATTCAGTGTTTAATATCACATTAACAGTGTATCATTTTTTCATCCACTTTACAATTCCGGCACACCATTATATACTGGAATCATTCATCAATGAACCCCTTGGCGCCAAAGGTTACGTGGAATGCGGCACATTCTTAAGCGCCATTGCGGGCAAAAAAAGCAGAGGTGAATATGACAAACTTTCTGATAAAACTTTTTATCAAGGACAGCAACAACACCCATAACGCCCAGGTGCGTGAAAACTACGGGAAATTAGCCGGCGCCGTGGGCATTGCGAGCAACCTTCTGCTGTTCGCGTTCAAACTGCTGGCCGGGCTTTTATCCGGCAGCATCTCCATCATGGCGGACGCCGTGAACAATCTCTCCGACAGCGCGTCCTCCATCATCACTCTGGCGGGATTTAAGCTTTCCGGTATGCCTGCGGATGAAAAGCATCCTTACGGCTACGCGCGGTTTGAGTATATAAGCGGCCTTGTCGTCTCCTGCATCATCCTCGTCATCGGTTTTCAGTTTCTCATCAGTTCTTTTCAGAAGATTCTGGCGCCGACGGCCGTTATATTCTCATACGTGACCGTTGTCGTCCTGGCTCTCTCCATGCTTGTGAAATTGTGGCAGGGGCGCTTTAACCGCGCCATCGGTAAAAGGATTAAATCCGCCGCGCTTATCGCAACGGCGGCCGACAGCCGCAACGATGTACTCACAACAGGCGTGGTTTTGGCCTCCGCCCTTATATCCCATTTCTCAGGCCTCAACATAGACGGATACATGGGCGTTCTTGTGGCTCTTTTCATCCTTTATTCCGGCGTCGGGCTCATACGTGAGACGCTCGGTCCCCTGCTCGGCGCCGCGCCGGAACGGGAACTTGTCGACGCCGTACAGAAAAAAATCCTCGCTTATGACACTGTCATCGGGCTCCATGACCTGATGGTGCACAACTACGGGCCGGAGCGCTGCTTCGCGTCAGTCCACGTCGAGTTCCCCGCCAGCCAGGACATTATGATCAGCCACGACATCATTGATAACATTGAGCGTGATTTCGCCAGCGACCTCGGCATCGCCCTTGTTGTTCACCTTGATCCCGTCATCACGGACGATCCCAGGCTGGACCATCTCAAGGAACAGGTGCTGGCAGCGATACAGGATATCGACCCTGTTTTAGACCTGCACGACTTTCGCATGGTTGAGGGCGTCAGCCATACCAACCTGATTTTTGACATTGTGGTGCCGCCGAGATACAAAACAAGTGATAAAGCCCTGCGCGCACGTATCAGTGAGCGTATTAAGGCCATCAGCCCCGTTTATTTCTGCGTCATCACCGTTGACAGGAGCTACATCACATCTGTTCAGAAATAACGGATGATGTCTTCGGCAAAAATGTTATATCATCACAGAAGCATCTTAAATAGTGCCAAAAGCCGCCCGGTCCGGCGGCGCAAATCGGCCGCTCTTTTTTAAAGAGCGGCTCTATTGCGCAAATTTGCGCAATGCCCTTGGCGGCACGCCGCCAAGGGAGATTTGCGGTATTGGGGGTGATGGCAAAATCCCTTTAGAACAGTTTAAAAGATAAGGAATGGTCACGATTATGAAACTTTCTGAGAGAATGGCTGGGATCGGCCCCAACATCCTGCTGGAACTTGAAGACATCAAGCGCGCGCGCCTGACGCGCGGCGAACCTGTCATCAACCTGTCCGCAGGAACACCCGACCTGCCGCCGGATAATCATGTCATGACGGCGCTTTCCGATGCCTGTCTCGACCCTGAAAACTATAAATACGCCATCGCGGATTCGCCCGCGCTCACCGACGCCGCTGTGCAGTGGTACGCGCGGCGCTTCGGCGTCCGTTTGGAACGGGATCAGGTGATGTCCGTGTACGGCTCTCAGGAGGGCATCGCCCATATCGGATTTCCTTTGTGTAATCCGGGCGATACCGTCCTTGTACCCGACCCCGGCTACCCGATTTTCAGCTTCGGGCCCTTTCTGGCAGGCGCGACGCTTGTGCGCATGCCGCTGAGGGAGGCCAACGGATACCTCATTGATTTTGACGCCATTGATCCCGTCGTCGCCCACGCCGCCAAATTCATGATTGTCTCCTATCCCAGCAATCCCTGCACAGCCCGGGCCGATGCGGCGTTTTATGAGCGGCTTGTCCGCTTCGCCAAAAAGTATGACATATTCGTCATCCACGACAATGCCTATTCCGAACTCACGCTCACCGGCGCGCCCGGTATGTCTTTTTTACAGGTTGAAGGCGCCGTCGACATCGGCATGGAATTCAATTCCCTCTCCAAATCATACAACCTCACCGGCGCGCGCATCAGTTTTGCTTTGGGAAATAAGGATGTGATCGGCGCTTTCCGCCGTTTCCGTTCCCAGATCGATTACGGACCCTTCCCGGCTGTTCAGAAAGCGGCCATAGCCGCCTTAAGCGGACCCCAGGATATTCTTGAGCGCAACAGGCGGGAGTACCGCGCGCGACGCGACGCTCTGTCGAACGGCCTCAGGGAAGCCGGATGGCCCGTGCCGGACTGTGACAGCACCATGTTCACATGGTACCCTCTCCCTCCCGGATACAGCGACGATGTGGCTTTCACCTTTGAACTTCTGGAAAAGACAGGCGTCATCTGCGTACCCGGTTCAAGCTTTGGGGAGATGGGGACGGGTTATGTGCGCTTCGCGCTGGTTCAGCCCACGTCAGTGCTTACACAGGCCGTGCGGTTTATCGCTGAAAGCGGTATGCTGAACGCTCGCTGAACCCGGCCGCAGAACCGCATAGCCGGAACGACGTCTGTTTTGGGATTATTGATTTCACGTAAAGAAAAGGAAGCATACCGTGTTTCCGTTACTGTGTCGCAATCTGACATATAATGAGTCTTCCGAATCGCTAGGCCTGAATCCTGTCAAATATCAGATCCGTCATTATTTTTTGAGCGCCGGGCGAGGGGTGCGGGTTCCGCAACAGCGAACTGGGATAAAGACAGGACACACGATACATATTCCCATTTGAAAAATTTTTGAACCTGGCGTATACATCCGCGATCATATAGTTGTTTTCCGAATAAGCGTCGATGGCCTCGTTCATTTGAACGAGAAACCGGTCTGTCAGCTCACACAGATTCCGGTCATTGTAATAGTCCCTCCCGAGGGATCGTGTGCTGTTATACGGATTGTACAGGTTTAAAACAATCATTTTCGCTTCTTTATTGATCGTCCTGATCCCGTCGATAATTTTGGGCCAATTGCGGATAAAATCCCGGGCCCCGAACTCGGCCATATGTACATTAATGCTTGTAAAGCCGGGAATGGAAGCGGATCGCATTAAATCATTACCGCCAATTGACAGTGTGATCACATCCGCCTTTTCAATGATTTTACGAAATCCAGCCGCGTGGTTGATCTTCCAGAGCAAATCGCGCGATGTATCGCCGTCGCGCGCCAGATTGTAAACGGTTGTTTTATATCCTTTATCGTACAACCTTTTCCGCAGGTAAAACACATAAGTGGGAATGCTTGAAAAAGGCGTCAGGGTGCCCGTGGCAATGGAGTCCCCTAACGACACATAGTTGAGCTTTTCCGTCATATCAGTATATCCCCTCTGATCGTATCAATCAATAGTTGAAGCCCGGTTTCAAAAGCCTGTGAAGGCGGCTTTGCCTCGAGCCGCAAATCCCGCCGCGCTAAAGCGCGGCTTCATAGCGC
>JAITVU010000099.1 GCA_031285645.1 Oscillospiraceae bacterium
GAGGTTGCTTTTTCTATTCTTTTTTACTATTCTACTATTCTACTATGTAGTCCGCTCAACCGGATGTGCGCCCTTTTTTGATATCGTCGAAATCAACCGCCACATTGATGTTCTCTATGGCCTTGCGCGTGTTCTCACTGCGCCAGTCCTTGAGCCATCCGCGCTGATAAAACGTGCTTTCGTTGCCGCACTTGTAGCAGAAACGCGCATTCCCGGGCAATGTCGTCCGGCATCCCTTGCTGACCAGCCTGTCAACCTCGTCGTCACGCATATCCGCGCAGTGATTGACAATTTCGCTGCCGCAGATCATGCAGTAGTCCCCCGGTGTCAGCTCCTCGTTGCTGCAATGGGGACAGATAATCGCTTTGCCGTTTTCATTGAGCCTGATTCTTTTGTACACCATTTCCGATGACCTCCCCCTGATCAGTGACGAAACACCGCATACCGGACAATAAACCGCTTCATCAAACGAAACCTGAGCGCCGCATTTTATGCAGTAGCGGACGCCAAGCAATGTTGTGGGCAGATGTTTAAGCTTGAGCGTATATTTTTCTATATCCAGCTGTCCGCTTATCTTTTTGCGCACGGCATACAGTCCCCTTTTATCATCAGCGAATGCTATGTCGCCTGCCGCCCGAAAAACGACCGTTTTTCGGGTGCGTTCATCATACTCGTTCATTATAGATATCGGTCCGCCCATGGGTAAATTTAGAAGGCAAATATCCAAAATGTTAAGAAAATTTATATGCATCTTGCATAGACGCGTAGCCAGTCTTAAAAACATTATGCGTATCAGCCATCAAACATATCCGATTTTCAATCAGTGACGGGCGCATAGTGATGCGTTTTTGTGGAAAAACGTGTTTTGAGCGATGAGCGATGATTGATATTTTTTATCAGCTTATAGTATAAGTCAGAGTTTCCTTCATGTCTTTCGCCCCTTCGGGCCTTAAATCCCCGTTCATCAATACAACAATTTATTTATGAATATTGTCAAGCCCTTGACAGCTTTTTTATCCGCCGCAGTTTTCAACGGTCATTTTTGGCTTTTTTTGCGTCAGAAAAGTAAGTTGCGTCAAATAACGGCTTTCCAATCACTGTTTTGAAGCTTTCCACATTATTCCTTTTCTTAACCTGTTATATGTGAAATTCTGAATTATTTGGCTTTATCAGCAAAGTTATAAACACTTTCAACAGAGTTTTCAACATTTTTATGATTTATTCCACGTTCATTTATAAAACACGTGGCCTCGTGGAATCCTTTATGCATTCTTCATTGACAAATGATCAGAATAAGCTTAATATTATTTCGCATATCATGCTGTATGCCGTCAGCGCCGTAAAAATATTCTGCAGTTATGCCATGTTTTTTAATTCACACCGTATTCAGGACATTTAAACGCCGACACTTTTGAATGAAATATGACGTTTCCCGGCATTAACGATAAAGGAGGAAGGTCCGCCGCACGGCACATATAACCCGGCACGTTATGATGGGCCATACCGCGGCGGCCGCACCACGGCAATGCGTAAAACAAAGATTGTCTGTACCCTCGGGTTTGCTTCCCAAACGGAGGATATCATTGAAAAGCTTATGGACAGGGGCATGAACGTGGCCCGGTTCAATTTTTCACACGGCACCCACGAAAGCCATAAAAAAACTTTTGATATTGTCCGCAAGCTGCGCGAAAAGAAAAAACTGCCAATCGCGACGCTCCTCGACACGCGAGGGCCTGAAATCCGTCTTGGGCTTTTTGACGGCGGCCGCGCCACGCTGGAATCCGGCACCATGTTTACGCTGAGCACCGAGCCTGTGACCGGCACGGCGGAACGCGCCGGCGTCTCATACGCGGACTTGCCCGCGGATGTGCGCGCGGGCAACAAAATCCTGCTTGACGACGGGCTGATTGAGCTTAAAGTCGTGAGCACAACGGAGACCGAGGTGTTGTGCGAAGTGCTCAACGGCGGCGATATTTCCGACCGCAAAGGCGTTAACATCCCGGGCGTGTCCCTTTCCATGCCTTATTTGAGCGATCAGGACAGGCAGGACATCATCTTCGGCATTCAGACCGGCTTTGATTTCATCGCCGCCTCCTTTGTGCGCTGCGCGCGCGACGTGCTTGACATCCGCGAAATCCTGCATAATCAGGGCGGCGACGATATCCTCATCATATCCAAAATAGAAAACGCCCAGGGCGTCGATAATCTCGAGGAGATCCTGCGTGTGTCCGACGGTATTATGGTCGCGCGCGGCGATATGGGTGTCGAGATCAATTTCGAGCTCCTGCCCGGCCTGCAAAAAATGCTCATCAAACAGGCATATAAATGCGGTAAAATGGTCATCACCGCCACGCAGATGCTCGAAAGCATGGTCAAAAATCCCCGGCCCACACGGGCCGAGGCGACGGATGTGGCCAATGCCGTGTACGACGGGACAAGCGCCGTGATGTTGTCCGGCGAAACGGCCGCCGGCCTCTACCCGGTCAAAGCCGTCGAAACCATGGCGCTGATCGCGACATCGACCGAACGGGACATCAATTACCGCGGCCGCTTCGCCGGTACCGCTTACGAGCACGACAGCGACAATGTGACGAACGCCATCAGCCATGCCACCTGTACCACCGCTTACGACCTCGGCGCCTCCTCCATCGTGACGGTTTCAATGTCCGGCCGCACCGCCCGCAACATCAGCAAATTCCGC
Source organism: Oscillospiraceae bacterium (assembly GCA_031285645.1). Classification (GTDB taxonomy): domain Bacteria; phylum Bacillota; class Clostridia; order Oscillospirales; family Ruminococcaceae; genus WRAV01. The sequence goes on from JAITVU010000099.1 coordinate 2,702, forward strand.
CCCGATATTCCCATTATCGGCTGTACGGCGTCGGAGCGGACGTACCGCCAGCTCGCCCTGTCATGGGGCGTCGTCCCCTCCCTGATCCACATGGAGAGCGACCTTGACACCCTTTTTGAAAACGCGGTCAAGTCCGCTCAGGACCTCGGATACGTGCGGAGCGGGGATTTGGTCGTCATCTCCACCGGCGTGCCCCTGGGTATTTCAGGCACGACCAATCTCCTCAAGGTGCATATCGCGGGCGACGTCCTCGTCAGGGGGACGGGGCTTGGCGTCGCGTCGGCCTGCGGACGCCTCTGCGTTGTCGCGGGCGAGGAAGAGGCGCGCCTTAATTTCAAGGATCACGATATCCTCGTCATCGATAAAACCACAAACGCCCTGATGCCCATTCTCAAGCTGGCATCGGCCGTCGTCACTGAGGAGGACGGCCCGAACTCCCACGCGGCAATCGTATGCAGCGCGCTTGATATTCCAGTAATTGTCGGCGCCAAAAATGCAACAAAGCTGCTTAAAAATGGCACTATAGTAACAGTTGATCCCGAGCGGGGATTTGTGTCGAGCACCGGCGCGTGCGGTAAAAAGCACGCCTCAGGCCGTAAAGGAAAAGCGCAATAATAATCAACCGGACGGCGGATGAAAAAATGCCGTTGCTTAAACGCGCTTTTATATGCTATAATAATAAATCGTAAGCGGCAAAGGCTTCTTTGCCGCGCATAGGGACGGCCCTTGCCCGGCCTTGTGTGCCGTATACGCTCTTGCGGCGATGGGAACACGCCTGCGGCCTGTGTTTTTAATGTCCGGGCGGCCGCGGCAACTTTGAAATTGCGCGATTATGTTTTTGGGGGTTCTTTAATGATTCAGTTGAAAAAGCACCGCGTTGCGGCATTCATCCTTGCGTTTGTGATGGCTCTGTCTCTGGGCGCCTGCGCGGGCAGGCCGGAAGCCAATCCCGACGCGGCCCTGTCCTCATCGGGCGCAGGCGATGTGTCCGGCCCGGATACGGATAACGGCGGCCGTCTTATTTTCGCCAATCCTTTGCCCATTCCCACACAGGCCGCCAAAGGCTTTGTCGTCGATACGGGCTTTCTTGAGAAAGCCAAGGAAAAGCACGCCATCAACTCCGACACCGTCGGCTGGCTTCAGATTCCCAACACAAAGATCGACGATGTGATTGTTTTTTACCCCGGGGACAGGAATTCTTATTATCTGCGCCGGGACTTTAATAAAGTGCCCAACACGGGTCCCCTTGCCGGCCAATACGGCAGTTACTTCGCCGATTACCGCTCCAAATTTGAGGGCGGCGGCCAGGGGCTGAGCCGCAATACGGTTATATATGGCCACAGCATGGAGGACAACCCCGACGGCGGCGGGTTTTCGCAGTTGAAAAAATACCTCGACGAGGACTTTGCCAGGAAAAATCCCTACGTTTATTTCTCCACTCTGGACGAGGATATGGCGTGGGAAGTGTTCGCCGTATTCTACACCACAATCAACTTTGCCTATAACAGGCCTGATCCCAAA
>JAITVU010000307.1 GCA_031285645.1 Oscillospiraceae bacterium
ACCCACCGCGCTTTTTTAAAGCGCGGCGCCATAGCGCAGTCCATACTGCGCTATGCCCATGGCGGTGAGCCGCCATGGGGGATTGGCGGCGTTTGGGATCATGTTAAATCCGATAAGCAGTTGCCTTCACATCCTTAATATCAACATAAATTAAAGCCGCAAGCCGTTTTGAATAATGTATTTTCGGCCACACGGAATAGCGCCGGTCTTAATTGCCTTATGATAAAGCGTGTCCCCGATCAGGTCGTAATGCGGCACGCGTTTATCCGCCTGAAACCACTCCCTGCGCAGCCCGATTGCCTGCGCAAAGCGATGCAGCTCATCAAAGGACGCGTCGGTAGAAAGGTGGCCGCATGTCGTGCCCGCCCATATAAAACGATCCGTATAGACCATAGGTTACTCCATTTAACAGTGTTAATGACCTGCCGGTTTAATGTGGCCCTCAAGCCATCTGCGATAGAACATAAGCTGTTCTTCCGTGTGGAAGAAATGCTCGCCATCCGGCATTACCGTTAATTCGGCGCCTGTTTGTACGGCGAAGGCATCGACATAGTTGCGCTCGCAAAGGCTGTCCTTTGAGCCGTAAAGAATGGCTGTGGGCTTGTCCCAGCGCACAGGGTGGGACAGCACATACTGATAATAATCCCAGTAGAGGGTTTTTGCGGGGGTGACGACGGCGCGCTCCGTCTCCAGGCGCCGGACACTCACGTCAAACCAACCCATCATATTGTCGATAATGCGCTTCATATCCACAACAGGCGACAGGAACAGGGCGTGCCGGACAGGCTGCGTCCCGCAGGCCAGCATGCCGAAATAGGCGCCGATACTGCACCCGAACAAACTGATGCTGTCCGAAAGGGTTTGTGCATGCGCCATGATAACGGACAAATCCTCGACACAGGTTTGCGCCTTGCACAGCCGGGGCTCCGCTTTGCGCGCGCCGTGTTCGGGCAAATCAAAGCTGAGGACCTGATAGCCTTTTTTCACGGCTTCCTCGGCCAATATCGCGATAACGGCATCCTCCTTATCGGATTGGTCGCCGTGTACCGCGATAAAGAGAGACTGTGACAGGGGCCCCCATAATACAGCGGGAATGCCTTTTATGAACAGAGATAGTTTTTCCATAACCCGCGCACCTCGCGTTTGATATAATACTAAACACTGTTAAAAACATTTAAATCAATCATCGCTCAGAACGCATTCTTTCAGAAGAATGCATCGCTCGATTTCTTTAGTTTTTAATCAGTGTTTAGTATTAGCTACAAATGGTGTTCAAAATAGGCGATCACAACGTTGCCATCCGTATATTCTTTTGTCACCCTGTAGCCAAACTTTTTATAAAAGTAATGGTTTTGTATTTTATCGGCGGGGGTTTCCAAAGCCCAATGGCGCGCGCCGCTGAATTCGCGGTCCAAAAAATGCATGGCTTGTTGCCCGATTCCCTTGTTGGCCCACTCAGGCACGACGCAGAGCGCGCCCAAAAAAAAACTGTGATCCGAAACCGTTTTAACGGAGACAGCACCCACGATTTCAGTGCCGATCATGATTTTAAAGACAATATGGTTCAACATACTGTCTTTGATGCTGCTTTCGGTCTTGTTGTAGCCGGGACATGCGCCATATCTGATATAGTCGCCGTAAAAGCTTGCGTTGAAAACATCGGCGATGATTTTGGCGTCCTCAAACTGGGCACGTTCGATCTGAACGTTCATGCTTCCCCCTGATGTGTGTATGAGCCGGTCTTAAGGTGAATCTACTATAAACCGCGCCTAAGGTATAGGAAAATGGAAGAAGGTCTGTTTAAAAGTTCTTTAAGGCAAATCTGCCTGAGCCGCAAATCCGCTGCGCTTGGAAAAGCGCAGCTTCCTGCGCATGCCGGCATGCAAAGGAACCCTGCTGGTTTACCACCAGGAGGATTTGCGGCGTTTCGGATTTACGCGGCAAACCTGACGTTCTTTCGATGATGCTCGCGTTGCTTAAAATACCCATATCAGGCTTTCATCAGCCATAAGATGGCTTTTGCCAGCCGTTTTGGGACGTCGTTAAAATGGCCGCCCTCCTGCCACTCCAGCGCCGATTCGCTCACTGTGGCCTGGGCCTGCAAGTGCGCGTACAGGGAACGGGTGGCATCGCCCACTGCTGCCATGCGCGGATTTCGGGCTTTTTCCTCTTTGAGTCCCAGACTGAGATAAACCCTGCTGCCGCCTTTTTGAATCAGGTGAGTCTGTGTGTATTCAGTCCAGCCGTCGTACCAGAGTGAGCCGGAACAGCTGGCGCAGCCCGCAAACGCGTCACACGCGTGCGCCATCCACAGGGCGCAGAGACCGCCCAGCGAATAGCCGAGCACATAGCGTTCGGTCAATTCGGCGCGCGGGGATAAACGCCTCTCGATTTCGGGCATCCATGCCCCGCGCAGCCAGTCCAAAGTCATCGCGCCGCCGCCTGTAAAGGCGGCTGATTTTGAGGACAGGGCCGGTGCGGGCCAGGGCGTATAGTCGTGGTTCCAGTTCACCGGGCTGTAGCCGGTCAGGAGAAAGGGCCGGCACTGCCCCTTTTTCAAAGCAGGAGCCATATATTCCCGTATTGCCGGCAACTGCTCAAGAAGCCCATCTCCCGCCAGGCTATAAATAACAGGCGGATTGTGAGAATCCCCGAACATTTCGGCCCAAATATGCTTGTCCTGCAGATGAAAATCAGTTATTCGGTTCATATGTCTCCATGTGCGATTAATGGCCATGTCCTATGAATATAAGTTCTATATATACAGGCGCCTATATGCGCGTTTTTGCTGTGTTGCTGTGATACAGGGGCTATTTGGAAGAGCCAAATGCTGTGATTTCCAAAGTCGATAAATAACACACATAGGTGTTCCCGCCGCCATCTATAAAAAAGATCACCTCGTCGGAGCGGTCTTGGTCTGTGTCAACAAGGCGGCCGCGCGCCGCCGTGGCGGAAGATAAATCGATGGCCGTTTGCGCCAGGGCATCCGCGATTTTTTCGCCGTTGGCCTTCAGGTCATAGGGATACGGGGTTTCAGCGGCGCCCGCGTTACCAAGTCCGCCGCCATCGGAGCCCGCCTCATATTTGAGTACGGCGTAACCGTATTTGCCGTTGTCGGCGGAGAAGGTGCAGTAAAAAAGGGCGTCATCGCCAGCGGCCGATTGAAGGTTGTGGTCGCGTACTTGATACCGCGCGAAGCTCTCGATATTCCACTGGGGATTGACGATATCATCGCCGATATCTTCGGCTGTCCAGTGCCCGATCAGGCGCGAGATCATACCGCTCTGTATTAGCTTATAGGCGGGCTCGCTTTCAGCCGCGTAATAGGTGCTTGAAAGCGATTCTATTACCTGAGAAGCCGTATTATCCGCCACATCCGTTTGTGACGGCGGATTATGAATGCCGTCCCCGGATGATGACCGGCGTCCGGAGGACGCGCACGCGGAGAATAAAAGCAGGGCCGCCATACAGAGGATATAGTATGATTTTATCATTTCAAATGCTCCATTAAATTCAACGGTTGTTGGGGTGCAAAATCACGGACAAAAATTTGACGCCGATTGCCGCGTACCCGTGCGCCGGGACTTGGTACTACGTGTTGACAAACGCACCGTCATC
>JAITVU010000351.1 GCA_031285645.1 Oscillospiraceae bacterium
CCGAATCGACCGCGGATCCGGGCATGACGACAAAGCTGCTGTCCCGTTATGTCGACAAGGTGTTGCTGACGGTTGAGGAAGCTGAAAAATATTTGCCTCAGGGCAAAAACTATCTTGTCACCGGCACGCCCATCAGGCAGGAAATCCTTACAGCGGACAGGGCGGAGGCCAGGAAGAAGCTGGGCGTGGGCGACAGAGTGTGCCTGCTCTCCTTTGGGGGCAGCCTCGGGGCGACGCCCATAAATAAAGCGGTGGCCGATGTGATCGCGCATTTTAAGGGCCGGGACGCCCTCCATCAGATACACGCGACGGGATCGTATGATTATGAAGACTTTCCCGGCATGCTGGCGGAGAGACAAGTAAGCGCGGCGGGTGACCGCCATCTTGATATCCGGGAATACCTGTACGATATGGCCGAGTGCCTGGCCGCCGCGGATATTGTGCTGTGCCGCTCAGGGGCCGTGACCCTGGCTGAACTGGAATGCGTGGGCAGGGCGTCGATCCTCGTGCCGTCGCCGTATCTGGCGGAGAATCACCAGTACCACAACGCCATGGTGCTCGCGGGCAAAAACGCGGCTATAGTGATTGAAGAAAAGGATTTGAGCGGGGAAAAGCTCTGCGCCATACTCGAGGAGCTTATCGCCGATCCGCAGGAAATCAGAAATCTTGGGCGAAACGCCGCCTCGCTGGCCATCACCGACGCCAATAAAAGGATCTGCAATGAAATATACGCGCTGATACGCTGAGGTGGCTTTACAGTAAATGATATTTCGAAGTGTATTACATAAACACGCCGGGCCGCGCATGCGGGCCCGGCACGCAAATAATCCGGAAAGGACAAGCCTTCCCGGGTCCTTAACCGGGAAATCTGCCCATGAACCTCTCATCACGCTTTTGCATAGTATGATTTGCAGGGGAAACGGTGTTCCGGAAGGAAAAACGGTTCCACAGTATTTTTGCTTTATGCAGGATACTTCCGGCATTTCATTTGCAAAGCTATGAAAGGGTGGGAAGAATGGCCAAATACAAGATCGAGGGAGGCAGCAGGCTGTCCGGGGAAATCAAAATCCACGGCGCTAAAAACTCGGTGCTGCCCATTTTAGCGGCCACACTGTTAACAAAGGAAAGCACAATACATAATTGCCCGGATCTGACGGATGTAGTCGCGGCATGCAATATATTGCGCTATCTTGGCTGCGCGATCGACACACAGGATGAAGACATCCACATTGTCCCCGAGGAGCTCAGCTGCTGCGATATCCCGGACGGACTCATGCGCGAAATGCGTTCCTCCGTTGTTTTTCTGGGCGCGATTATAGCACGCTGCGGCAAAGCGCGGGTATCGCTGCCGGGCGGATGCGAACTCGGCCCCAGACCGATCGATCTGCATCTCTCGTCGCTCGAGAAGCTCGGGGTTGTCATCGCGGAGGATCATGGATATCTGGAGTGCTCGGTCCCCGATAAGCTCAGAGGCGCCAATATCCTCCTGCCGTTCCCAAGCGTTGGCGCAACGGAAAACATCATGCTGGCGGCCTGTACGGCCGAGGGCGACACCGTCATACACAATCCGGCGCGGGAACCGGAAATTGAGGATTTGGCCAATTTCCTCAATAAGGCGGGGGCAAAGGTCACAATCAGAGAAAACGGATCGATCTATATCAGCGGTGTTCAGGGCCTTACGGCTGTGGAGTACAGCGTCATTCCCGACAGAATCGCCGCCGCGACTTACTTGTGCTGCGCCGCGATAACGGGCGGCGAGGTGCTGCTCAAATCCGTTGTTCCTGAGCATATGAACGCGATTTTCCCTATGCTTGAGGAAGCGGGCTGCGCCGTTATGGTCGATCAGGACAGTGTTTTTTTGCGGATGACAGGGCGGCCGAAGGCAATTAAGCTCGTGCGCACCATGCCTTATCCCGGTTTTCCGACGGACGCGCAGTCGCCGCTCATGGCACTCAGCTGTATTGCGACAGGTACATCAGTCTATGTTGAGAATATCTTCGAGAGCCGGTATAAACACGCGGCCGAACTGGCCAGAATGGGCGCGAGAATCAATATTGAGGGGCGCGTCGCTGTGGTGGAGGGCGTTGAAACCCTACACGGCGCGACCATGGTCTGCACGGATCTGCGTGGCGGCGCCGCGCTTGTAACAGCCGCGCTCGCGGCCGAGGGTATGAGCGAAATTACACACATTTCACATATTGAGCGCGGATACCAGGATTTTGACAAAAATCTCGCCTCGTTAGGCGCTAATATAGTAAAAGTATGACTTGCGCCAACAATACTGATAAAAGTCAGCATTTACAGTAATAAATCAAGTGTTTTTACGGATGGAGACATTTAAATAGGCCCGATGGGTCTTGCGGAGGTCTATGTGAAGGGTGACGTTAAAAATACAAGGAGAAAAGCGCAAGCCGCCAATGCCGGACGACGCCGAAAAAAACGGGCCGGCAGGAGGGGACTTCATCGGGTTGTCGTGTTGCTTTTCTTCCTGTCGGCCGGCGCCGTGCTTTGCCTGACGGTCTTTTTTAAGGTGGAGGCTGTATATGTTGTCGGAACGGACAAGTATGATCCTGCTGAAGTGGCCTTGTCGAGCGGTGTTGTTGAGGGACAGAATCTGCTGCGCATATCGAAAAGTGAGATCGCCGACAGCATTATAGCACAGTACCCATACATAAAGTCGGTTGAAGTCAACCGGAAACTGCCGCCTGCCGTTGAAATCCATGTGACGCAGGATGTGCCCGCCGGAGCTGTTAAGGAGGGAGATAATTACGTCTTTATAAACGAAGAAGGCAAAGTCCTTGAGCGCGGACTCATGTTTATTCCCCCGGAAATCCCCATGATTATGGGATTGGATACG
>JAITVU010000043.1 GCA_031285645.1 Oscillospiraceae bacterium
ATATCCGCAACGGATTGGGGCGTCATTAAGGATGACGCGCAAAGAGCCGGCGTCGCTAAATTTGTTCCGAAGCCTTTGTTTGTATCCAGTATTGTGGATTGCATCAACGAGTGCCTGGGCGAACAGGAAAAAGAAGGCCATACCCCGCAAGCCGGCGGCGTGAATTTTGAGGGGCATTGTATCCTGATGGCCGAGGACGTGGAGATCAACCGGGAAATCGTGCTTGCGCTTTTGGAGCCGACGGGTCTGCAAATAGACTGCGCGGTAAACGGCGCGGAGGCAGTGGAGCTGTTCACCGCTGCCCCCGGGAAATACGATATGATTTTCATGGACGTTCAAATGCCGGAAATGGACGGCTTTACCGCGACGAGGACGATCCGCGAATCGGGCGCCCCGCGTGCCAAGGAGATTCCCATCGTAGCCATGACGGCGAATGTCTTCAAGGAGGATATCGAAAAATGCCTTGCGTCGGGGATGAACGGGCATGTAGGCAAGCCGCTGGATTTTGACGAGGTGCTTGCCGTGTTAAAGAAACATTTGCTGTAAGTAAGTGAATCTGTGAGGGGAAGGCTATGTTCCGTTATTTTTTCAAGACGTTCCAAGGCCGGATTGTCGGATTGTTTATCATTTTTATGACGCTGGCCTTTGCCATGTCCATCTGTACCACCCATTATGTGTCCCAAAACGCGATCGATAAGGAAAAGCAGGCAAAGCTGCTGAACGTGGCCATCTATCAGGATCGCTTGCTTGGCGAACAGAGCTATGACGATATCCTCCGGGAGGCGGGCGCGGCCAATGCTCCGGGGGACGAGCAGCTTGCCGCCCTGAACCGCGCGCTGGCCGGGCGGACCGATGAGGTGGCCGCCCTGTTCCCCGGCCTTGGCGCCGGATATTACTCCATTGAGCTGGACGCGATCCTTACCTATGGCCCTTCGGAGAAATACAGCGACAGGGTCGGCGTCCCCATTGCCCCCGATCATCCGGGGCGCACTGTTATGCGCGAAAATAAAGACCTGGTACAAGAAGGCACCATGGTACGCGGCCATATTATGAACGCCATGCACCCTATTGTCCGCGGCGGGGAAGTCATCGGGTACGCGTGGGCGAACGAGCTGACCTCGGACATTCAGCTGGAATACCAGAACCTTACAACTGGAATCACGGTCTTTCTTGTTGCTTTGTACGCGATGTTTCTTATCATCGCCGTTATGCTCTCGCGCCGCCTGATCCGCGATATCGATACCATTATCGCGGGCGTGGGCAATATGCGCCTTGATCTGACGACGCGCATTGAGAACGTGGGCGGTGAATTAGGCGGTGTGGCAAACAACATCAACCGCATGGCGGAGGATATTGAAAAAAGCGTGAAGGAGCACGAGGCGCTGCTCCTGTCCGAAGCGGCCAACGTGGCGCAGAGGGATTTTTTGTCCCACATGAGCCATGAAATGCGCACCCCCATGAACGCGGTGATCGGCATGACCAACATTGCCCGGAAGTCAAATGATCCCGGGAAAATACAAAATTACCTGGAGAAGATAGACAACGCGGCCAATCATCTTTTAGGCGTCATCAACAATGTGCTTGATATGTCTAAAATCGAGGCGGGAAAACTGGAGCTGAGCGAAACAAGCTTTTCATTCCGGAAAATGCTAAACCGGGCGGCAGCGGTAGCCTGTTTCAAAATTGACGAGAAGCGCCAAACCTTCATGATGGAGGTTGACGAGGACGTGCCGGACTATGTGACGGCGGATTGCCAGCGGCTGACACAGGTCGTCACCAACCTGCTCTCCAACGCGAACAAGTTTACGCCATTGAACGGGAGCATCCAGTTGCGCGTAAACCGTCTTGCGGGCGAAGGGGCGGCGTGCCGGCTGCGAATTGAGGTGCGGGACAGCGGGATCGGCATTTCCCGGGAACAGCAGGCAAAACTGTTCCGGTCATTCGCGCAGGCGGACAGCAGCATTTCACGCAAGTATGGCGGGACAGGCTTGGGGCTTGTTATCTCCAGGCAGATCATTGAGCAGATGCACGGGAAAATATGGATTGAATCGGAACTGGGGCACGGAGCCAGCTTTATCTTTGAAATCGAAGTGAAGCTATGCCCGGCAGGCGAAGGGGAACCGGAATCTGCCGCGGAAACAGGGCGGGAAGAACCTGAGGACAATGTATTCAGCGGCAAACGCATTCTGCTGGCCGAGGATGTGGAGATTAACCGTGAGATCGTGCTGGCGCTGCTGGAACCGATGCGGATGGAAATTGACTGCGCGGAAAACGGCGCGGAGGCTGTCCGTATCTTCAGCGCCGCGCCGGAAAAATACGGCATGATTTTCATGGATGTGCAAATGCCTGAAATGGACGGCTACGAAGCGACGCGGCGTATCCGTTCTCTGGAGGCCGGGAACGCGAAGGCTATCCCGATTATCGCCATGACGGCCAACGTGTTCAAAGAGGACATTGAACGCTGCCTTGCGGCGGGAATGAACGGTCATGTAGGGAAGCCGCTGGATTTTGACGAGGTGCTGGGGCAGCTGCGTAACTGGCTGCGGTAGTGCTTTAGGGGGGGGCGTAACATAGATAAAGGCAATCCTTTCGGCTGATTTAACATCATATATTATGATAGCCTGGCAAAAGAAAAAACCGCACAAACGCGATGTTTGTGCGGGCTTTTCGTGGTGGAGATGAGGGGGATCGAACCCCTTACCTCTTGACGTTGTTAAATGTGCTTGTTTATGGCTTATATTGTTTCGGTTACTTTTTGTAAAGAGTGCTGTGCGTACCTGTCCGGGTCAGAGAAAGCGTTAGGATGTCCGTTTCCACCTTGTAGATGAGAAGCCAGTCCGGTGCTAAATGGCATGATCGATGCCCGCTGTAATTGCCGACCAGAGCATGATCTCTGTATTTATCTGGCAAAGCTTTTTCCTCGCGGAGCAGTCCGACCACT
>JAITVU010000050.1 GCA_031285645.1 Oscillospiraceae bacterium
AATAGAGCATCCCGACACGGACAGCGGCGATGATACGGACGATTCATGGACGGAGCATATTCTGCACATCACCGTGACGGGCAAAACCGCCGATGAAATGGCGGAGCAATACAGCTTCACCGATGAGCAAAAGGCGCTGTTAGGGGAGCTTCTCAGCGGGGAATATGATGATCTGTTCGCTTCCCTGCTATCGGGCGCGGCGGCTGCTTCCGGCGAGGAGATCGTTGTGGTGGAGAACGGCATCTATATCTGGCCATCCCCTGTCAGCAAATATGTGACCTCGTTCTTCGGGAACAGGCCGAACCCCACCACAGGCGCGCCGGACAACCACACGGGCATTGACATCTCGGCGGGTTACAGGACGCCTGTTCTCGCGGCGGCGGGCGGCACTGTTGTAACGGCGGGCTTTGACGCGGACGGCTACGGGATTTACTGCGTCATTGACCACGGCGACGGGAACAGCACGTTATACGGCCACATGAGTACCCGGCACGTTAATGAGGGCGATATCGTAAGCCAGCGACAGGAGATCGGGCTTGTGGGTTCCACGGGCTGGAGTACCGGCGACCATATTCATTTTGAAACGCGGGTGAACGGGACAAAGGTTGACCCGCTGCGGTATTTTGAATGACGCGCAGCGGCTCTTTTGGAAAGCAGCAAGGCGTTTGGGGTATTCCAAACGCCTTGCTAGTTTATCAATTATTTTGCACCAAAACAACATACGCTTGCTGTCACCAAAACAGCTTTGCACGGCTAATGACTATCTTCGCTCTCCTGCTCCTCCTCCGGGCTATCAGTACCTTTGCCCAATGTCCTCAGTAACGGAATGTCAAGCATGATCCCGATAGAGATATCGTCGCCGCTCCCTTTTTCACTCAGACGCGGGAGATAGTCAGTCAATTCGCTTACGGCTGCGTTTTCTTCTTTTTCGGTGAAAGAAGTCAGGATTACCCTGTAAAAATCAAACAGTCGCTCCGGGCTGGCTTCCGGGTCGGTGTAGCCAAAACTATCATCTATCCCATCGGAAGCAAGTATCATAGCAGCCGGGATCTTGTCCGTGTAATAGTATCGAAACCGTTTTTCGTCGATAGCGTCCTCGTCACAGATGGAAGTCGTCGTGTTCAGAAAGCATTTCTCGTCAACTGGAACGGGCAGGGAAAACACGCCGGTATCATCAACCATAACACAGCTTCCGTCACCGATTTGCAAAGCAAGCAGAAAGGAATCCGTCCGCAGGGCAGCTATGATCGTAGAGCCGTAGGCGTGTTCAACCTGCTTCCCGGCTTTGTACCGCTCGGCATACTTCTCCGGTATACCCGCGTAATCGGTGTCGGTAAACGGGTTAGCCTCTAAGTCTGCCGCGACAAGCGCGTTCCAACGGGCGAGGATGCTCTTTTTCAGTTGCAGGATGATTTGATTTCGCTCTTTATCGGTGCTGTCCCGGCTGTCTTTCATCGCGGCGATTACGGCAGGGTCGGTCATGCACTCACTGGCGGCCCTGACAGCAAATTTGCTGCCGGAATCGGAACGAAAATACGCATCGCCGCCATGCCCGTCCGCTACCGCGATAAAGGTGTATTCCTTTTCTTGCAGACAAAGCGACGCGTCCTGACAGGGCTTGCCGTGCTTTGTATGGCTTGCGCCTTCCACCGAACGGGCAAACGCCACAAGCCGGTTGGCTTTATCAATATCAATATTCATCATAACACAGCCTCAATTTTACGAATATGCGTCTCCCATATCTTCATATTCCATTGAATGAATTTCATCATCTCTTATATATTTTTTTAATACTTCAACACGATGACTGCCATTACAGGTTATACTGCAAAAAAACTTACCATCTTTTCCTATTGTTATTTCTGCGCCCCATACTTCCAATTCTTTATACCATTTCTTTTCAATGCCATTATAATCATTATCAAAATTAGAAAAATATGCAACAAGTTTACTTTCGCAGTTATCGCTATTAAGCCATTCAAGATATTCATTTATTCTTTGAATATAGTCTGCTAATTCAAAACCATCATGCAAATTTATACATAAGTGATCGTCCCAATAGCAACGATAATCGTCAACTGTTTTATTAAAAATTGTATAATCTTTATTGAGCTTATACTTTTTAAATTCATCAGATTTATGAACAAGAACAAAATCACCTACACAAAATTTTTCTTTCATACGCTTTTTCCTCCAATCTCAGGCGATTTACGTCATGGGGCAGCCACCCATGACACAAATCGCCTGTGTAGGACATATGGCGGCGCAAGCACCGCAATCATCGCATCTTTCAGCAGATATTTTGGGGTACTCTACCGTGCCGAAAGCATTAAAATCAGAGATTGCTCTGTGCGGGCATTCTGGTACGCATACGCCGCAGCATACACAAAAGTCGTTTTTGATAAAGTGTGCCATACTGCCTCCTCATTTACATGCTTGCAAGGTCTTACCATTCCAGATTTTCTTCATCGTCCAAAATGTCCGCGCCAGTGATTTGCTTGATAAACTCATCCTGTTTAGAACTGGCCTCATCCACGCCAGCTTTGCCGACGCCGCTACTCTTCGAGCCAATCTGCGATGCCGTTACCGACACGAAACGGATCAGCTTTTTGAGGGCTTCGGGGCTGTAGACGGTCAGCACGGTTTCGCTGCTGCCGGTAAACTCTTTCAGGACATCTTTGTTTGCGTCGTCACCGATGGCGACCGCTACCTTGATGGCTTTTTTGAACCAGTTGTTGTTATTTAGGTCTTCCAGCGGTTTTTTATAGTCATCGGTCGGCTCGCCGTCTGAAAGTAAAAAGACAGCCGGGGCAAAGGAACCCGCCACATCGTTCATAAATGCGTTCCGCGACAATTTCGCGTTGAGTTCCGCGCAGGCCGCGCCCAAGTCGGTCACGCCGTCCGCGTTCAGGTAATTCCACGAATAATCCGCAACTTCCATCGGAGCGGGTGTCAGCCATCTCGCGCCGCTTGAAAACTCCAACACGGCGATTTTGATTTGCGCATCGACGTTTTCCTGCGAAATCTGCTTAATTTCCGGGAGGACGTCCTCAATCGCGGTATTCAGCGAACCGATTTTAGAGCCGTCCATGCTCCCCGATGTATCCACCACGAAAAAGAGTACCATTGTGCGCCGGGCCACCTCGACGGTTTCATCGTAAATGTTAGGCATTGCGTTTAACCTCCACATCATTTTATTTTAGTTTGCGTATTTGCGGACAGAGCGTTAAGTGGTTATCAGTGCTTTGCCGCTTCCGAAATCAATGCTTTTCGTTTTAGCGATGACAAGCACACCGCCG
>JAITVU010000055.1 GCA_031285645.1 Oscillospiraceae bacterium
AAGCAGAATCGCCGTACAGGCCGCTATGACGCTCACGCGCCTCATACCCTTACGCGCCATATAAAAGATCCGCAAGCATCGTATAACTTTCCCCCCAGCGGTTGTTGGGCTTTAAGTGGAACAGCTCTTTGGGCAACACGTGATACCGCCCGTTTTGAACAGCGCTGAGTCCCGCCCAGGCGGGGTTGGACTGGATGCCGTCTTTAAGCGCCTCAAGCGCCTTCTCGTCGGACGCGCCCATGGTGGTGACAAAAATAAAGTCCGGATCGGCTTCGATGATCACTTCCATGCTCAGCTCCTCAAGCAGGCTGTCCGCGCTGTCGGCGATATTGGCGCAGTTGAGATCCCTGAGCATGATCCCCGTCATATTGTCGGACCCCTTGGCTTTGGCCCCGGTGGAATAACTGCGGATAAAGAGGACGCTCGGGGGAGATTCGTCCCGGCCGCGCGCGATGGCCGCGTCGATCTGCGCCCTGACATCGAGCCCGTTCTCTTTATAAAGATCACCGCGCCCCGTAATCCCGGTGCAGATGGCAAGCATATCGAGATAGTCGTCGAAAGTTTCCACGGAGAAATAAGCCGTGGTGATTCCGGCGCCGCTTAGTATATCGTACAAGTCACAATGCTCGGCGATATTGGCGGATAGAATCACAAAGTCGATGCCGTTTTCGATGATGAGCTCCACGCTTGGGCTCTTCATCAGTCCAAGGTTGACCGCATCGTCTCCGATGTCAAGGACGCGTTCGTCGAGCGCATCCTGCGTATAAGCCGCGAGCGCGCCGCCTGCAAGCAGCCAGGTTTCGGCGAAGCTGCCCATAACGGCGGCGACGTTTTGGGGGCTGTCAACACTGACCGTGTGTCCGAGCGCGTCTGTAAACGACACCGCGCCGCCGGCGCCGGAAGCGCCCGATATGTCCGGTGCGCACCCTGAAAAAAACAGACATAATAGGATACAGAGGGCCGGTAATGCTTTTTTCATTTGGGTCTCCTCAATGTATAAAAATAAAAATGCCTTTTCCAGATTGGCGGAAAAGGCATTTTGACAGGGCAAAACCCATACAGCACCTGTTAAATGTCCGTTAACCGCGCATAGAGGCCCCATGGCCGGCTATGATTTCACGGGCGGGTTCCTGACTTGTGTTTACAGGTGCGTACTTGATATACAAGCATGTATGCCCGAAACAGTCACAGTGGCGGCTCCGCGCGGGATTTTCACCCGACTTCCCCAGCTTGATCCGCTGAAAGCGTGAATGAATCACACAATACAGCGAATAAGCATAACCCCGAAATGTTTATGTCCTTCAGTTTACAATGCGAGCACAGTGTTGTCAAGGGACCGCCATGTCCGCGCGTTGACTTTTAACAAACGCAGTTGTATTATTTAAAGTACATAGTCATGGAAAATTGCCTTGTCACGAAAGGGCGGGTTATAGATGGCAGAGGAATTTCGGGATGAAAACGGCAGCGCAGATTTGCAACAGTTACTGTTTGAGGCGAATCCCTATATCAATATGGTATTTGACAGCCAGTTCAGAATCATTGATTGCAATCCGGCTGCCGTTGAGTTCTTCGGATTTGCCTCAAAACAGGAAGTGATGGAAAAGGCGGGACAGATTATTCTTCAGAGCATTCCGCCGGTTCAGCCCACGGGCGAGGCGTCCGTCAGCCTGGCCGACCGGTTTAAACATACAATCCGGCACGGCTACAATGATTTTGAGACGCTCCTGGTTTTAGATAATCAGGAAATACCCATGCGCATCATAATGAAGAGAATACCGCATGGCGGTTCGTTCGCCATCGCACTCTATCAGATTGATTTAAGAAAGCTCAAGGCCGCGCGCGAGGAGCTGCTGATTCAGGACCGGCTGCTCAAGGCAGCCAACACGGTCGCGTCTCTGCTTCTGGCTACAAGCCATGACGATTTTTCCAGGGCCATTATGAAATCGCTTGAGATTTTGGGCGAGAGCATTGATGTTGACAGGGCCTATTTTTGGAAAAACACGCTTGAAAACGGGAAGCTATGCTGCACTCAGGTCGCCGAGTGGGCGCGGGAAAAGGCGTCCGAGCATGATGACCATCCGGCTGTCGACATCGCGTATGATGATTTTATCCCCAACTGGAAACAGCTGCTCGAGGAGATGCCGTGCGTCAACGTTGTCGTCAGGGATATGGATATGGGCTTTGTCTCGTTTCCCGGGATGCAGGACGTCGTTTCAATCCTGATTATTCCCGTGTTTTTACGCGGGGAGTTCTGGGGGTTCATCGGCTTCGACGACTGCCGGCGGGAACGCGTATTCACCCCGGATGAAGAGGACATCATGAAATCCGGCGGGATTTTGATCGCGTCGGCCATTGCCCGCAACGAAATGACAGAGAACCTGATCAAGACAAAGGAAATGGCGCTTGAGAGCACAAAGGCAAAAAGTGAATTCCTTTCCCGTATGAGCCACGAAATCCGCACGCCGATGAACGCCATCATCGGGATGACGACGATCGCCAAAAAAGCGGGGGATCAGGAGAAAGTTAACTATTGTCTGAATAAGATAGACAACGCGTCCCGCCAGCTCCTGGGCATTATTAACGACGTGCTCGATATGTCCAAAATAGAGGCGAACAAATTTGAGATAACGCCGGATGAATTTGATTTCGAGAGTATGATGCAAAATGTGTTCAACGTTATCCAGGTGCGTGTCGAGGAGAAGCATCAGCACTTTACCTGCCATTTTATGGATATGTTCACCCGGTATGTCGTTTCAGACGAGCTGCGGTT
>JAITVU010000232.1 GCA_031285645.1 Oscillospiraceae bacterium
ATTTCGGTGCGCGTGTCGACATTTGACGTCGCCTCGTCCAAAATCAGCATCTGCGCGTCGAGCAGCATGGCCCTGGCGATGGTCAGCAGCTGCTTCTGTCCCTGTGAAATGTTGAGCCCGTCCTCGTTGATCACGGTGTCATAACCGGACGGGAGCTGTGTAATAAAGGTGTGCATCTTGGCGGCCTTGGCGGCGGCTGTGACATCCTCGAGCGTCGCGCCCTCCTTGCCGTAGGCGATGTTGTCGAATACAGTGCCGCTGAAAAGCCATGTATCCTGCAAAACCATGGCGTAAGCGAGCCGCAGGGATCGGCGCGTCGCCTGCTCTATATCCACGCCGTCCAACGCGATCACCCCGCTGTTGGGATCATAAAACCGCATCAGCAGGTTGATGAGCGTGGTTTTCCCCGCGCCCGTATGTCCCACTATGGCGACAAGGCTGCCGGGCTTTGCATGCAGGCTAAGGTTTTCGAGTACAATCTTATCCTGCGAGTAACCGAATGTGACGTTTTGCATCTCGACTTCGCCGCGCACATCCTCGTAGACATGCGCGCCTTCAACATCCTCTTTTTCCGGCTCCTGGTCAATCAGCCTGAAAACGCGCTCGGCCGCGGCGAACGCCGATTGCAGCTCGCTGAGAATATTGGCCGCCTCGTTGATGGGGCCGGAGAATTTCCTTGAATACAGGATAAAGGAGGACATGTTCCCCAGTGTAATCCGGCCGAACAAAAAGAGCAAAGCGCCGAAAACACTGATCATGGACAGGGAAAAATTGTTGATAAAGTTGACGGAGGGCCCCACCATGCTGCCGTAATAATCAGCCTCATAATACGCGTCGACCGCCTCCGTGTTGCGCTCCGAGAAGCGCTGGATCATCGTCTCCTCCTGATGATAAGCCTTGATGGTTTTCTGGCCCGTGATGATCTCCTCCACATAACCGTTGAGTTCGCCGAGTTTGGCCGAGCGCCTGCGAAAGAGCGGGCGCACCTTGCCGGTCATGTATTTGATGAATATGATCGACACCGGCACAGTCACGAAAAAAATCGTGGTCATCAGCGGTGATATCATCAGCATCATGGCGAAGGAGCCGCCGACAACGATCACGCTCGTGCAGATTTGCAGCAGATCGTTGGAGAGTGTGGCGTTGACCGTATCGATGTCATACGAAATGCGGCTGATGATATCTCCCGTCTGAGTCGCGTCAAAAAAACCGACCGGCAGGTCAAGCAGCTTGTTGAAGACGTCCGCACGCATTGCGAACACAACACGCTGGCTCAAATGCGTCATGAGGATGGACAGGATATAGGAGAGCAGAGAGGACGCAAAATAAAACGCGACCATTAAAGCGCAGTTGAGGAATACCTGTTTAAAGTCAACAGCTCCCCTGCCGGGTTCTATCGCATCGATGGCGCGCCCTGAAAGCATGGGGCCCACAAGCGCCAAAAGGTTGCTGATCAAAGTGAGCAGCAAGGCAAGCACAATCATCCAGCGGTAGCGGCTGAGATAGCGCCAAAGCCGCATAAAAATCGCCATTGTGCGCTTGCGCTGGGCCTTTTTTTCCACGGGTTTTTCATTTGCAGCCATGTAATCCCCTCACACCAAAAAAGTTTTCAAGATCATGAGGATGTTCCCTTTTTTACTACGCCAGTTTTTCCCCCATCTGGGACTCGCTGATTTCCCTGTATATCTCGCAGCCCTCCATCAGCGCCTCATGCGTGCCGTAACCGAGTATCACACCCTCCTCCAGCACCATGATATGATCGGCGTGCATGATGGAGCTGATGCGCTGCGCCACGACAATGGTGGTTGTGCCGGCGAAGTTGCGGCCCAGGGCTTTGCGCAGCTCGGCGTCGGTGCGGTAGTCAAGGGCGCTGGAAGAATCGTCCAGTATCAGTATTTCCGGATTGGCCGCGAGCGCCCGCGCGATCAGCAGGCGCTGCTTCTGCCCGCCGCTCAGGTTCGTCCCGCGCGAGGTCAGCAAATGCTCATAGCCGTTTTCAACGGAATTGACAAATTCATCCGCCTGCGCGAAGGCGGCGGCGTCCTCAATCTGCTGTTTTTCCAGCCGGCGGCCGAAATCGATGTTTTCCGTGATGGTGTCGGCAAAGAGAACATCGTTTTGGAACGCGATGCCGAACATGGTGTGCAAACGCTCGGGCGGTATGGCGCGGATATCCTCGCCGTCAATCAGAATGCGGCCTTTTCGCACATCATAAAGGCGCATCAAAAGCTGAATCACGGTGGATTTCCCACATCCCGTCGCCCCGATAATGCCGAGCGTCTCGCCGCGTTTTAAGGCAAAGCTGATGTCGTTGACGCCCGCCTTGCCTTTGTTGTAGGAAAAGCTGACATGGTCAAAAACGACGTGAAACCCGCTCTCCTCGCTGTGCATATCCATCAGTTTAAGATCCTCGGGTTTTTCCAGCACATCACTGATTCTGTTCGCCGACGCCGTGCCCTTTGACAGCAGCACAAACATGCGCGTAATCGCCATCATGGCGTTGAGTATGATCGTGAAATAAGTGAGGAACGCGAGGATTACGCCGGGTTGCGCCATGCCGCCGTTGACCCTGTAAGCGCCCGCGATGATGACAAACGTCAGCCCGATGTTGAGCAGCAAGGTCATCAGCGGGTTGCTCAGCGCCATGGTCACGCCCGCCTTAAGCTCCCTGTCCCGAAGCTCGGTGTTGACACCTTTAAAGCGCCCCTTTTCATAATCTGTTTTGCTCAGCGCCTTGATAACACGGATACCCGCCGCGTTTTCACGCACGACGCGCACCATCCTGTCCACCGATTCCTGTACCTGTGTATAAAGCGGTATCCCCTTGCGTGAAATCGAAAAAATAACGATGGTGATAAAAGGCAGGACCGCAATCAAAACAAGCGTCAGGAAGGGGTCGAGCGTCAATGTGATTAAAATGCCGCCCAAAAGCAAAATCGGCGCGCGGATGCCGAGACGCTGCATCATCGTCACCATGCGGTGGACATTGTATGTATCGGATGTCAGCCTGGATACGAGGGAGGGTATGCTCATCTCGTCGATCTGCGCACTGGAAAGATAGGATATCCTGGAGAAGAGGTCGTAGCGGATTTCCTGCGTCACATCGCGCGCCACGCTCGACGCCATGCGGTTGGCGATGATGTTGCCCGCCACGGCGATAACGGAGCACAGAAGCATCAGAAGGCCCCATCTGATAATAGACGGAATGCTGTTTCTCGGCACAATATTATCGATCATAAAGGCCAGTATCCACGGAATCAGCAAATCCATGATCGTGCCGGCAAACTTGATAAACATGCCGAAAAATATCCTGAGTGAATAGGGCTTTATGTACGCCATCAGCTTTTTCAACGACAGTGCGCCTCCCTGTCTCATTATTCAGAGTCTTTGACAACGCCCCGCTTAATTGCCGGTCAAACGCCATACTTGTTAAATATTGGCATCGTTTTATATATATTATAGTATCACTAAAGTATAAACTTGTATAGTTTTAAAGCTTAATTCTGTGCAGGAAGAGTATAAAATCCTATGATATTGTCATGCGCTTTACAACCGTGGCTTGTCAAGATATAATACATTTAAGACTTTTTTGGATGTGAGGTCGAAATATTGATTTATAAATTGTTAGCCGCTTTTATGGTTTTGATCTGTCTTCTGACGGGATGCGGCGCCCGCGGCGGCGATTCTGATAACTCGCCCGCGCAGTCCGCCTCTGTACCGGAGGCATCGTCTTCAACAGTCCCATCGGGCAGCCGTTCTGGCAGTCAGCCGGAGGTTTTGTCGTCCCCCCGTATTGATGAGGGGGCTGAATCGGATTTGACGGATGATACACCTGAGCGAACCGTCGTCACGCTGACGGTGCCGGAGGGCTACACGCTGCCCCGGATCGGCATGACGCTCGAAGATATGGGCGTATGCACGGCTGAGGCGTTTATTGATGCCGCGCAAAACGGCGATTTCAGTATGTATTCGCTTGTCGCGGCCCAAAAAGAGGATCCCGACCGCTGTTTCAAGCTTGAAGGGTATCTCTTCCCCGCCACGTACGAAATGTATTCCGACGAACCGCCTGAAACCATTATCCACAGGATGCTGTCCCACCTTGAGAAAACGGTGTCGGCGGAAATCCGCGATATGGTTGACGCGAGCGGCTATACGTTTGACGAAGTCCTGACGCTTGCCTCCATCATCGAGAAGGAGGCGTTCGGTTACCAGTATATGCCTGATATTTCGTCAGTCCTCCACAACAGGCTTGACACAGGCATGCGCCTGCAGTGCGATGTGACCATTAATTATGTCGAGGGCGCCATCAAGCCCTTCATCACCGGCGACACGGAGCGCTATAACGAGCATTACAACACCTACAAATGCGCCGGCATTCCCTCCGGCGCGATCTGCAATCCCGGGCTGGACGCCATTCTGGCGGCTGTCAGCCCCGGGGAAACCGATTACCTCTACTTTGTGACGGACAAAGATAAAAACTATCATTTCTCGGCGACATGGGAAGACCACGAGGCCAATGTGGCGGCCATCAAAGCGCAGACTCCGGCATCGTCGGCCGCTTAATATTATCTAAACGTGTAAAAGCCGGAAGCTTGTGCTTCCGGCTTTTCATTTTGTTAAAAATCCAACATATCGGCGTACTCACTCATCTTACCCATAACACCGCCTGTCAGAGCATTGGCAAACGCGTAATTAACCGATGTGTTGTCCACGAGCCATGTATCGTCGGATTGACGGACCAACTTGACACTGACGGGCGCCGTCTTGTCCGACAATCTGTCAAAATTGATTTTGTCGCGCATATAGGTAAGTATATACTCCTCCATATTGACCGTTCGGCCCGTCAGGGCGGCAAGCGCCGTCTCCTTAACGATATCGCCGATAATATCCGTGATCGCCT
>JAITVU010000254.1 GCA_031285645.1 Oscillospiraceae bacterium
CAGTTCCTTTGTCTCGTCACAAAGGAACCAAAAGACGCCGGGAGGGGCCACCTCCCGGACCCGCCCGGATATGGATAACCGGGAGAATTAAAGAGTTTGGGTACGGATACCGTTGAAAAGGCTATACCGCGCGCGTATAGTTGCACAGCTATCATTGAAATGACGCGCTGCGGCGCGTCAACTTTCTACCCGCGCCCGCAGAACAGGGAAAAGATCATTATTACAATGCGGGCGCTTTGTGACGCGCGCGGGGCAGCGCGGTGTGGTGCTAAAATGGTCGTTCGCTTTTTATGCCACCGCCCATGCCTGCTTTTATTTATGATCCGAAGAAAGGTAAATACCCATTTGCGAAGAGCTTAATTCTATGGTGAATTATTCATTTTCCGCGCTTGTTTTTCGGCAGAATTGTTGATAACTACACAATCCCGGCTTATTTATTGTAAAGCTGATTTCTTTACAATAAATAAGCCGGGATTTGTTTTAATCAGAATAAAAAATCAATAAAATTCGCCTTTATTAAAGCGAAAATCCAAGAAATCAATAATCGGTGTAAATATAATAACTTTACAACAAAACCGCGCGTTTGATCAAAAATCTTACGGATCGACAAGAAAAATGGCCGGCTTTCAACAGAATTATCAACCGTTCGCCACCTGACGTATCAGGCGAATCGCTTCATCGTAATCAAACACCAGAACAGCGTTTTTTATCCTGTCTAGTAGCATGTTCGTTTTATCGTCTTCGGCCGTGTCGACAATGGAATCAAGAAGCGTTAATGCGTCGTCGTTTTCCAGGTTCTCAATGGCGGCCGCCGCGGCGCGGAGCGTCTTTGGAATATCGGGACGAGAATCGGTGAGATTGCGCCTTTCGGGGCGCTCGGCAAGGCGCAAGGCATCCAATTTGCGGCTAAGCAGAATCAGGTCGGCGATAAAATCGTCCAGATACTCCACAACATAGGACAAATTGTCCTCCTGAGGGGCCATTTCCATGTTGCGCGCCATAAGAGAGAGGTCGCGCGCGCCGATATTGGCCAGAGCGCCTTTGAGACCGTGAGCTTCTGTTTGAAAATCACGCCAGTTGCCGGTGGCGGCGAGACTGCGCAGATGTTCGGCTTTACCGCCAAGCTCGGTTGTAAACGTGTCCAGGATGATTTTGTACATGCCAATGTTGTCATTGAGGCGACGCAAGGCCTCCGCTGCGCGGATACCGATCATCTCCAGGGTGGCGATCATTTTACTATCGCTTTCAAGCATGATCTGGACAGGTTCCGCCGGCTTTGCCTCCATTATAATTTTATCCTCGGGAATCCATGTTTTGAGGATGCGGTCCATCTCTTCAATATCAATCGGTTTACTGATAAAGTCATTCATCCGGCATTCCAGGAAAAAGTCCTTCATACCCGTCACGGCGTTGGCCGTCAAAGCGACAATGGGTGTGTCGTTATTGGCGTTGTCGCCATCCCTGATTTTTTGTGTGGTTTCAACGCCGTCCATATCAGGCATCATGTGGTCCATAAAAATAATATCGTATTTTTTGTTTTCACAGGCGCGAAGCGCCTGGCCGCCGCTCTCCATTTCGACGACATCCATACCATATTGCCGCAAAATCTCGCCGCCGACAATAAGATTCACCTCGTTGTCGTCCACAATCAGCGCCGTTACATCGCGAACGGTAAATTTGCCCATGTTTTTTTCACCTTTTTTTAAACCGGACTGGGATTCCATATAGATATCTCGGTTGAGAACGCGCGCCAGCGATGTTATCAAGACAGGCTCAAAGAGAACGCTCATACCGGGATCGATGGGCTGGGATGAGGCGATGCGCATATCCTTGACCGCGATAAGCGCGCAATCGCCGATGCGGGCCATATTGCGGCGCAGCATGGAATCGGCGTAATCGTAATTAAAAATACAGTGTGTGTAAGCGCCGGTCATTTCCAGCTTTTCCAGTTCTGCCTCGGTGCTGCAATAATCAAAGCGAATAAACAGCCTGCGCAGCATTTCGGCGTAACAGTCGCCCCGCACACCTTTGTCAAGCAGGAGTATGCGCTTATTTTCCGGGCCCGCCACGAAAGCGAGCGGTTCATCGCTTACAAGCTCCTGCGTGACCCAGAAGGTAAAGATGCTGCCCTCGCCGTATTCACTCGCAACAGAGATGTCGCCGCCCATCATGCTCACAAGCTCTTTGCTGATGGCGAGCCCCAAACCTGTACCGAGAATATTTCTGTTTGTGTGCGGATCAATTTCCTGAAAAGCGCCAAAAAGGGTGGCGATGTTTTCCTCCCGAATACCAATTCCCGTATCCTCCACACGGAAAACAAGCCTGGCCTTAACGCCGTCCCGCTCACAGGTGGCCGTGAGCTTGATATGTCCCTCGTTCGTGTATTTGACAGCGTTGGACAGGATATTGAGCAGGACCTGTTTGAGCCGGACATCGTCGCCCTTAAGCGTGCTTGGCATGGTCGGGTCGATGTCCGTGAGAAGAATGAGTCCCTTGTCGGCGGCGCGCAGGTTGATGACATTGGCGACATCGCCGATTAAAGAGGTGAAATCGTAGGATGTATTCATGATTTCGATTTTGCGCGCGTCAATTTTTGAAAAATCGAGAACATCGTTAATGATCTTAAGCAGGGAATTGGACGCGTTGACAATGTTGTTGGCGTAATCCTGCTGGACCTTGTCGAGCCTTGTCAGGAGCATCAACTCGCTCAGGCCCTTGATCGCGTTCATAGGCGTGCGGATCTCATGGCTCATATTGGCGAGGAAAAGGCTCTTCGCGCTCGACGCTTCCAACGCCTTTTCCCGGGCGTTAACAAGCTCCGTTATATCATTGATAACGACAATGACGCCGCGAATGCTGTTGTGGCGGCCGAGCATCGCCGACAGTTTAATTTGGGCGTACATGTCCCTGCTCTCGGTAAGCGGCATTTGGACCCGGTAAAAGAAGGAACAGATATTGTCCATGCAGGTTTGGCAATCACCGAGCGCCCGGTAAAGAAAATCGGCCGGGAGCATAGACTTGAAAACCTGCTCAAAGGGCATGCCGTATAGCTGAACGGAATCACTTAACCCAAGCGCGTTAACGCCCACAAAGGTGCCGAATACAAACTTCAGCTCCGCGTCAAAAAGATAAATCATATCCGGGCAATGCAAAAGAAGCAGATCGTGATAGACATCGGAAACGGAATCAAGACCGGCTAAAAAGTGCCGGCTTTGCTCAAGCTGATTCACTTTGCGCTGCAAATCTCCCACAATCGCCTTAAGCTCCCGGATGTTATCCGGAAGCTGCGGAACGGCATTTGGGGAGGAAAGCATCTGGTAATTATCCATAAAAGATCACTTTCTTTCCGGCGTCGGCAATGTACGATACGGCTGTTCGCTATAAGATTGAAGAATATACAGGGCGCACGCGCTATGTGAAATATATCGCTGATTCCGCCGCATACCAAAGACGCGAAAAGGATAACAGCAATTATAGTCTGATATCCGCCGGAAATCAATGGGATTATCGTATTAATACTAATATCTGTTAAAAAGGGCGATAAAATTATCGCTCAAAACGTCTTTTTTCAAAACGCATCGCGCCACTTTATCTGCTTTTTCATGGGATATTAGTATAAACAAACAGTGTCTTAAATCATAATAGTCTATTCTAATATATTATCGTCCGTAGTAAAAAAATATTAAACTTCATACAAAAGAAAGTGATATAAGTAAAAACAACGATCTAAAAAAATATAGTCAAGCCACTTTAAAAAGCCTGCAATTGATGTTCAATGGCAGCTTTTTAGCAGTTTGACCATATTGTCAGCAACATGAAATTTCAAAAAATCAGACAGTTATTTATTTAAAATATGAAATTGATCCGCAATAAACGCTGCGTTCACACGCCAATCCAAGGTCCCGTCAATATGGATAACGGGGCAGGTGAGCGTATGCGCCCAACGTTCAATTTTTTCCAAAGGCCGAGTCGCGACAAACTCATAGAAGCGCAATTCCCGTTCGACCATATCGCCGCCTTTAAGGACACGGTTTCCGAATTGGCTGAAAGAACGCTGCTTTATGCGTTCCATCCGCAGTTCATGCGGCGCCGACATATAGACGGCGAGTTCATAAAACTGCGCGATGGCGTCACCCAAATCCCCAATAACGGTGGATAGGACAAACGAGCGGTGCTTTTCAATATCATTCAGCATCAGATTTATATAGTCCTCGCGCGGGCGTGCTTTCGCATATGGAATAGCCGTTTCTTCAAAGCAATAATCCTCGATATCCATATGCTTATAGCTCAAGACGCGGGCCAGCTCCCGTGCAAGCGTGGTCTTGCCGCTTCCGTTCGCGCCGAATACAATGATGCCATGCGGTTTTTTCATTATAATCCACCCATCTCAGTGTTATATAGGCGGGGTTCATAGGGGCCACATATGTTGATACAGACAGGTTATCTAAACCTGAGGAATTTGGGCTTGATTGATTCATAAAAACGCTTGTATTGCGCATACAATACAAGCGTTTTTTATTTTTAAAAAATCACCTTTTTGAACCTTGATCCACTTAGAAAAGATTCAGCCCGTTTTCAAATAAGCAAGAAAGCGGCATGCTTTAAAACAGTCTTTCAGGCTGTTTTAAAGTGGCGTTAGTATAAGAGCGCAATGATCTAAACCGGCATCGCGTTGCCCATATAGTCGATGTACCAGCCGTTTTCCTCCGGGACTGTTATGGCGCCGGACAGGATACCGGCAATGCCGCGGGCCGCTTCGATGGGCTCGATCTGGGCTGTTTTGCGCCCCATATCCGTATTCATCCGGCCGGGATGCATCGCGTAAACCCTGAAGCCCGGTTTATTGGATTTAAATATCAGGACAAGTTTGTTTTGCGCCGATTTGGAAATGCCGTAAGCGGAGTAGACAGTTCCGGGATTCTGCATGGATCCCGCTTCCGACGTAATCGTGATAAAAATCCCGTCCGGCTTGACCAGCTTGTGGAAATGCTTGATAACCGCGGCCGAGCCGACGACATTGACCTCCAGCGCGGTGCGCAGGTCGTCGAGGTTTGTCTCCAAAATAGGCAGCGTGCGGTCGCTGTCGCAAAGCACGCCCGCGTTGGACACCACGGCGTCCAGCTTGCCGCATGTCCCGGCGACGTTTTTGGCGCATTCAGCCACCTGATTTTCATCGGTGACATCCATATCCAAAAGAATGAGGTCGCTGTATTTTTCCGCAAGCGCCTTTATCTCAGCATTGGCCGATTGCGGGCGGATGCCCGCAAAGACACGGTGCCCTTCGCTTGCGAGAAGGTTGCAAAGCACATAGCCGAGTCCGCGGGCCGCGCCCGTTACCAGTATATCCATATGATTTTCTCCTGTTCAGTCAAGTTGTGTCCTGTGACGCGCCCGGGTTCAAGACCCGCGGCATTGAACGGCAATACCGCACAGTTTCTCCATGCGACAGGTCTCCGCCCGCTCCCGGGTTATTTCAGCGTGATGCCGAGCTTTTTGATCCGCCCGCGGATAAAGGCCTCCGCTTTGTCATACTCGTCCTGGGTCGCAAGATGCTCGGTCGTGACCGGCAAATCGGGATCCAGTTTATTCAGGGCGGTAAAGAGCGCGTCGTAATCCAGTTCGCCTTCTCCGGGCCTGCGTTCGTGCAGCTGCCAGACATAGGAGTCCAGCAATATGACATCCTTGATATGGCAGACGCGTATATAGGGACCGAGCGCCTCAATGAAATTCGTTATGTACTGGCCGCTCTTAAAGTAGCGGTCGGGCGAATAGACGAGATTGACAGGGTCGTAGTGGACGGCATACGCGCGGCGGTCGACGGCCTCAAGCAACCTGAGCTGGCTCTGGGCATTGAAGGGAAAGGTCCATGGCATGGGTTCAAACGCGTAATATGTGTTTTTGGGCTGCACGGCGTCGATAATGCGCTGCGCGTTACTGACCACCATGTCGAACGTCTCATCGCTGATATTGTCTTTGTGCGGCGCGTCCCATTTATCGGCGCGCGAACCGGACAAAGAGACGCAGCAACGCGCCTCCAAGAGCTCGGCGAGTTCGAGGTTGCGAATGCACTGCGCAATGGCCGCTTCCCGCTCCGCGCTGTCGCGGGACAGGCAATTGCAGTGCCAGGAGCCCTGTTCGGCGATGACGATACCGGCATCCTTTGCCGCTTTGCCATAAGCCAGTGCGTCCGCGTCTGACGCGCCTTTTTTTAGAGGGCTGTTGGCGGCTGAATAACCGCGGCGTTTGACGATTTCGACCCACTGTGAAGGGGAATCATAGGAATCGAGTATGGGTGCGCCAAATCTCATGAAATCACTCCTGATCAATATTATAGCTATAAGCGGAAAACCTATAGAACCTGTTTAGAATCTTTACACGCCCGCCATTTCGGCGAATATGATAGATTTACTTGATTGTGAAACCGCCGTCAATGACGAGTGTTTCCCCTGTGATCATGTTCGCGCCGTCCGAAGACAGGAAGTAGACGGCGGCCGCGACTTCGTCGGGATAGCAGAAGCGGCCCGCCGGTATCTGTTTTTTCATATCCTCGCCCGCCTGACCCTGCCAGGCCTTTTCGCCCAATTCCGTGAGCACGACGGTCGGCGCGACGGAGTTGACATTGATGTTGAATTCGGCCCACTCGTACGCGAGAACCTTTGTCATGCCGATGACGGCGGCTTTGCTGGCTGTGTAGGCCAAGTGCTTGTCGAGGGCGATAAAGCCCGCCTGCGACGAGATATTGACGATCTTGCCCCCGCCGTTTTTAATCATGATATTGCCGACCTTCTGGCTCATCATAAAGGTGGCCTTGGCGTTGAGCAGCATAAGCTTGTCCCAGTATTCTTCCGGCAGGACCTCGGCGTCGGCGAGCTCGACGGCGCCGGCCACATTGCAGAGGATATCGATGCCGCCGAATGTCCCGACCGCCTCATCGAGCATGTCCTGTACGGCGGCGAACTGCGTGATGTCGCACACATAGCCCTTAACCTTGCCCTTTGCCGCCGACTGGATTTCGGCCGCGGCACTGTGGACTTTATCGAGAATATCCACAAGGACAATACCGGCGCCGTGTGCCGCCAGCATGTCGGCGCAGGCGCGCCCGATGCCGTTGGCGCCGCCTGTAATAAGCGCCGTTTTACCCGTCAGGTCAAAAGTACCGTCCACCTTTTTATACGCGATTGCCATAATGCATCCTCCTGTTTATGTTATGAACCAGGGCCAGGCCTGGCTAAACAAACCTCAACCAGCGTAACGCTGTCCTTTTTGTTCCTCTTAATACCCCTGCCTTGAAGGCATCGTTTGCAATTATAATGCGTGTGCCGGCGTTTAAGAGCCTTCCAACACCGCTTCATTATCCTGCGGGGGCGCGGTATCAACGGATTTAATCCACTTTTTGCTCTTTAAGCGATGCGCACACCATATCGTTTTAAGCACATTGTCGATTTTAAGGAAGAAGTACACCCAGAAGGGCGAGAGTCCGAACACGAATCCGGCGAGCATGCCGAGGGGTACGGAGGCGATCCACAAAAACAGGATGTCGGCCAGCATCAGGAACTTTGTATCCCCGCCCGCACGCAGCACGCCCTTTGTCATGACCATGGCGTTGCACTGGAACACAACAATGAGGGAAATGGCCCGCATAAGCTGGGTCGTAATAGCCTTTGTTTCCGGTGTGATATTATAAAACCCGATGACAATGGGATTGATGAGCAGTATAATACCGCCGGCCAAAACACCGACAATGCAGCTGAGAAAGAAATACGTCACACCCTGGCGGTATGCGCCCTCCCGGTCTCCGGCGCCGATTGTATTGCCTATGGATACACTGCTTGCGTTGGCGACACCCTGATTGAAGATGGTGCTGAGCTGG
Source organism: Oscillospiraceae bacterium (assembly GCA_031285645.1). GTDB lineage: Bacteria > Bacillota > Clostridia > Oscillospirales > Ruminococcaceae > WRAV01. The sequence goes on from JAITVU010000254.1 coordinate 7,871, forward strand.
ACCACGACCATTGTGATGGCGTTGGCGGAAACGAAGCTCGACCCCATGCGTCCGATGACGATGGCGACAAGGTTGTTGCCGATGGCGAGGAGAATGTCGCTGATGAGCACCGGCATGCTGTAGCGGAAATAGTCGCGGACAAGATCGGAGCAGTTGAGAAAGAGATCCCGCAGGCGGTACGCGATATGCGTGTCCCTGGCAATCAGATAGCCGAAGATAAAAACGCATTCAAAAACGCGCGCGATGACGGTCGCGAGCGCCGCGCCCGCGATTTCCATACGCGGCGCGCCCAAATTGCCGAAAATAAAGACCCAGTTGAAGAACACATTCAGCAAGAACGCGCCGATTGTGCTGAACAGCGGGATACGGACAATGCGGCAGCTGCGCAGCACGACTGTGGTGGTGAGGGCAAGGCCCTGCAAAAGATAGGACCAGCCCAAATAATCGAGATAGCGCACGCCGCTCTGTATGATTTCAGGGTCCGTCGTATAAATGCTCATGATCCGGGCGGAGAAAAGCTGCGTGACAAGGGTGAAACCGAGAGCGATACAGATACAAAAACGCAGCATGATGGTAATGGTTTTGCGCAGCGCCGGCAAGTTCCCGCTGCCCCAGAACTGCGCGGTGAGTACAGCGGCGCCGCCGCCCATGCCCATACAGCAAATCTGAAAAATATTGTAAAACTGGTTGGCGAGGCTTGAAGCCGAGAGCGGCACTTCGCCGAAAGCGCCGAGCATGACCGTATCG
>JAITVU010000271.1 GCA_031285645.1 Oscillospiraceae bacterium
TCGTATTCAACCTCGGCGTCCGATATCGAGGTCCGGCAGGTCGGGCACCAGCTGATGATGCGCTCACCCCTGTAAATCAGGCCCTTTTCATAAAGGCGGTTAAACACCTCGTTGACAGCGCGGGAACAGCCCTCATCCATGGTAAAGCGCTCGCGCGCCCAATCACATGAGCTGCCCAGCTTTTTAAGCTGGGCATTGATGCGCCCGCCGTAAGTGTCTTTCCATTCCCAGGCGCGCTTTAAAAAACCGTCGCGGCCAATATCATCCTTGGTCAAACCCTCTTCGCGCATCGCCTCGACAATTTTCGCCTCCGTGGCAATCGACGCGTGGTCGGTTCCCGGCATCCACAAAGCCTCGTAACCCTGCATGCGGCGCCACCGTATAAACGCGTCCTGCAAGGCGTTGTCGAGCGCGTGGCCCATGTGAAGCTGACCCGTTATATTGGGAGGGGGCATGACAATTGTGTAGGGCTCTTTGTCCGGGTTGGGTTTCGCGTGAAAATAATCGCCATCCAGCCAGAATTGATAAATCCGATCCTCCACCTGTTTTGGATCATACTGTTTACTCAGTTCTTTTTGCACGCGGCTTGTTCCTTTCCATAACAGCATTTCTACGAGCGTCAGAATAATGCCACAAACCAAATTTATAAACAACAGTTTACAAAAAGATATAAATCCATTCACATATTATACCGGAAAGGCGCTGTAATAGCAAGTCCTTGCCGTATTCCCCAAAGGATGATATACTTTATTCCAAAGTAAGACGCTCAGGACATCAGCCCATTCCGCCGCTTGAAAACGGGCCGGCCGACTGTGTATAATCCTTCCGGCTTCCAGCCTGTTTTTATAATTTTTAATGAAGAGGTGACATATTTGCCGTATGAACCGCGGCCCACACCGCCGGTGTGGCGCATTCTCCTTTACATAGCCCTGGCCATAATCGTCTTCATTCTTTTTAACATTTTTGGGCCAAGGGGATACGTTTAGTGTCGATGGCAGGCATCATATGGCCCAAAGAAGCGAATAACCGGAGAACCGTCGGTGTTTTCGCATTTTCGATATCGGGAATACCCGGGACCCCCGGCCGCGCAAACCGGCAATAATTCTGCATAAGGAAAGGAAAGTATCTGATGAAATACACGAATCTATTTAACAGCGACATCACCATATCCCAAATGTCCATGGGCACATGGGGGTTTTCCGGCGCCGCTATCTGGGGCGAAAGTGACGACGACGTCTCGATCCGCACCATTCACAAAGCCATGGACTACGGCATCAACCTTTTCGACAGCGCATCGCGTTATGGCGACGGCAAGGCCGAAGAAGTTTTAGGCAAAGCCATAAAGGGGCGGCGCGACAAAGTTGTGGTCGCCACAAAGGTTTTTTATGATGCCCTTGAGTATGATCAGGTCATCGACGAGTGCGAAAAAAGCCTTAAGCGCCTTGACACGGACTATATCGATATCTACCAGATCCATTGGCCCAACCGTGACGTGGACCCGCAGGAAACCATGCGCGCGTTTGAAAAACTGCGCCGGGACGGCAAAATCCGCACGATCGGCGTATGCAACCACGGCCTCGGCGCGATGGAGGCCATCAAAGGGCACGACATCGTGCTCAACCAGCTCCCTTATTCCCTCATATGGCGCCTGATCGAAAGCGGCGTCGCACAAAAAAGCATGGAGAATAACATGGCTGTCTGGGCCTACTCCCCTCTTGCGCAGGGTTTGCTCACGGGTAAATTCAAAACGGTGGACGACGTGCCCCTGAACCGGCGCGCCACCCGCTTTTACAGCAGCAAATGGGGACAGGGACGGCATACCGATACGGGTTTTGAAACCGACGTGTTCGACTTTCTCGATCGCCTCCGCGCGGTCTGCAATCGCACCGGCTTCCCGATGGCGACCTTAGCCGTCGCGTTCCTGAAATCCCGCCCGGGCATGGGCAGTGTTCTGATCGGCTCACGCGATCCCGTGCAGCTTGATCAGAACGTCAAATCGTTTGAAACCGATGTGCCAACCGAAATTATCGATGAGATCACCGATCTGTCCACGCCTTTAAAGGATATTATGGGCACTAACCCCGATTTGTGGGAAAACGCGGACGGCGGGCGCATGTATTGAGGGCTCCGTTTTAAGGCTGTAGATGGTGTATTTGCGGCTCATTCGTTCGCTATTGGGTTTTTTTATTGCATTTATAGTCAAACCACTTTAAAAACTGCGAGGCAGCGCGAATGCATTTTATGTGGAATGCACTTGCGAGTGATCGTTGAGTCGCTGCTTTTTAGTGATTTGACATATATAAGACATTTTTTAAATGAGCCTAACCGCTGCAAGATACCAAGGCCAACTGCAAAGATATTGAAAAAAGCCCGCCTGAGTTAATCAGGCGGGCTTTTAGCATCATACTATCGGAATTCTATCTCAGGCTATCTCAGGAGCTGGAGGACGCCCTGCGGTAACTGATTGGCCTGCGCAAGCATCGCCTGGGACGCTTCATTGAGGATATTGTTCTTCTGGAAATCCATCATTTCCTTGGCCATATCGACATCACGGATCGACGATTCCGCCGCCTGCAGATTTTCCCTTGTAACACCCAGATTGTTGACCGCGTGTTCAAGCCTGTTCTGCATGGCGCCTAAATTGGCGCGCACGCCCGACACCTGCATCACCGCCGCGTCAATGACGTCGAGCGCGACATTCGCGGCCTCAGGGCTCATAATGCTGATCCCCGCAATCGTGCCGTTCACATCATACTGGTTATACTTTTTTGTGCCGAGATTGGCGCTGCTCATATTCGGAATCCCGAAGCCAACGCGCTGGTCCGCGTGACCGTTCGCGCCGATCTGCAACTCCAGTTTGTCTTTTTCCGTACCGATCATCATATCCTTGATGGCAAAGGTGTCGTCAATCACAGCGTTTCCGGCCGGTCCCGTCGGGTCGGACGGCTCAACTACTTTAAAGCCCGTGGGCTTGGGATTCGCCACTGACCCAACATCGTTATCCGGCATCGGGATGCCCGCGACGGCGCCGGAATAACCGGATCCCAGCATCTCTATACTGCTGCCGCTCCTGTTTTCCAGAGTGGCGACAAGATTGCCGTCATCATCACAAAAAACATAATACTTCTGGGGAATGGTAAATTCTTTGCCATATATATCGGTATACTTTTCACCGGCCGGATTTGACACTGACCGGCTCAAATATGTTTTGTCGCCGACCTGCAAAGAAATATTTGTCAGCGGCTCGCCGCTCTCATTTTGAGATATAATGACAAATCGGGCATTTTCGCCGTCAAAATCGGAGTTGTATGATGTAATGCCCACTGTACCGGCCACTTTTGTGGGGTTCGTGTTGGTGGCCCCGACCGAGAAGCCAAGCGATTTTAGCGACTCGGCATAAGCGGCGTAAGTGCCCGGATAATAATCACCGTTGCCCAAAGTTTCACCCGGCAATTTCGTCCCCGGTAACTGTCCGGGCTTATGTCCGCCGAGCGTTCCGTCAAGCAGCGTGATGCCGTTATAATTGGTGGCGCTCGAAATACGGTCTATTTCGCTTTTAAGCGCCTGTACTTCTTTATTTATCTGCTGGCGGTCCTCCTCGACATAAGTGCCGTTCGCCGCCTGCACGGACAGTTCACGCATTCTGTGCAAAATAGCGTGAATCTCGTTGAGGCCGCCCTCGGCGGTCTGTATTAGGCTGACGCCGTTTTGTGTGTTCTGAACCGCCATATCGAGACCACGAATCTGGCCGCGCATTTTTTCGGATATCGCAAGGCCCGCCGCATCGTCCGCCGCATGATTCACTTTGTATCCGGACGACAGCTTCTCAAGATTGTTGGATGTATTGGCATTATTAATCGTCTTCTGGCGAAGCGCGTTCAATGCCGGCAAATTGTGTTGAATGACCATGATTTTGTCCTCCTTGGAAATACAGATTAACAAATCACCATGACGGCGGCGGTTCATTCACGCCTGCCTCACGCATGCGGATAACAGCGCATTTGTTTCTCTACTATCTACTTTCGGTCAAAAAACGGAAAACTTTATAAATAAAATATGAACAGGAAGATTTTCATTTATTATATACATAAATATCAACTGTGTTTGAGCTAACGGGTTTTGATCTGCTCGTTGCATATGGCATTAACTGAAAATAAAAAAACAGTCTACTATTTATATCGGCGCTAAAACATACAAGTTGAGTATGAATTTATTTTTTTAAACAAAAAAAGATCAGGCTGTTCGTAACAGCCTGATCTTTTTTATTAATTGATCCTTTAACGCATGAGAAGTGTAATTTTGAATCTGTCATATTCGGCGCGTGTTATTTGACCACTGCGCAGCATTTTTTCCAGGTTTCTCTGTGCGTCAATCATTTTGTAAAACTTTCTTCTGTCGATCGTGGCCTGATCTTCAACCTCAATCACATCCTCAACGATTTCAGCATCGGGCACAGCGGCTTCACTGTCAATTATTTCTTCAAATGAATCCTCAACATCGGCCGAATCGTCCTCCACGGGCGGGATATACTCATTTGATTCCCATTCACCCCGAACCGTTTCCGGCATCGGTATCACGATGACGGGCGACGGCGCCGTTATTATGGCCGCCTCGGCCATACGGGGCTCTTCAAAAGGCGCAAATGGAATGGGCTCTTTGCTGGTCCATATCATGACGCAGGATACAAGCATCAACGCAACGAAGAATACAACCGACAAACCGGCAACCTGCTGCATTGTATCCATTCCGCCCGACGACACAGGACCAAACAGATCGGCCGAATTCAGCGTGGCAGCCGCCACGCGCTTCTCAGCGCCGCCGGATGTTCCGGACGCCTTCACAAATACGCCCTCCTCAACAGAAAGGCTTAAATCCGGCACATAATATTTCATATTGCCTTTGGAATCGTAAATTTCGATATCGTCGCCGCCCATGTTCGGGTTCATCAGGTCAATATCGGCAGCACCTGAAATTTTACTGATGCCGTAGAGCTCCGCCAGTTCGGCCAGCGTGTAAAAGAGCTTATCCTTTCCTGGCGGCGTGATGAACTTGCGGTGCATCGAGATTGTCTCGCCCTTCCATCGAATGGTTAAAGTGACGTCTTTGCGCATCAGCGTATCAAAGATTTACGAAGGACAGGTCAGAATAAGGGCCGGCGTGCGCACTTTAACAGTATCGCCACGCTTTGAGAGCAGAATTGATTTTTTAACCCACTCCCAGAACTCATAAGGCGTATCGGGAGAACCGTTATCGCCGCTGTAGGTGCTATAATCACGATCGCCGCTTGGCTTGATTAAGCCCTCTTCTGATTTATCGAGCCACAGCAAAGCGAACGGGCTCAGCTTGTTTACGGTAAAGCTCAGGACGCTGTCGTTTTGTGATAAGGCCACACGTTCCAATCCGTTATTAATCTTGTGCACCATCAGGAAACTGTTATCCTTATACGTCCCGGATGGGTATGGCAGCTTAATGGTCAAATCGCCCTGAAGCGGCACATCCTCGCCTGTTTTGATGTTGACAAGCCTGATTTCCCACCACTCGGCATACTTCTTCCATATTCTTCTTGACACAAATTCTTTAATCGCGAAATCGGAGGTTGCCTCCATATCGGCCTGCATGGCCGCCGTTTTGTCGTCAGCAAGCGGTTCGATAATCAGCTTAACATCATTCGGATCAACACCGGGCGGCAATACCTCCGGCGGAATGACGGTCTCAGAGTCATCAACCCACAGAAGCGCAAAGGGGCTGAGTTCCGTAACGCTGAACCGAACATGATCCGATTCTTTTGCCAGATCCACCACTTCAATGCCGTCTGTCTTTTTATGCGCCATCAGGAACGCGTTACTCCTCTTCGTTCCCTTCGGGTACGACAGATCGATGGAGAGCGCGCTTTGAAGCGGCACATCCTCGCCTGTTTTAATGTTGACCAGCCTGATTTACCACCACTCGGCAAACTTATCCCATACCGACCTGCCCTCCAAAAATCCTTTGATCAGGGTATTTTCACTGTTGGCCAGATCGTCGCGCATGAGGCTCTTTTTGTCGCCGGACAGTGCCGTAATAAGCAGCCTGACGTCTTCGGGGTCCACACCGGGCGGCAAAACCCCCGGCGGCACCTTATTGCCATATATAATGGTCAGGGTCACCTCGCGTTCCAGGCCCAACGCGTATACTTTAAGCTTTGTTGTACCCACCGCGAGAGGCGTGACAACGCCCGGGTTGCCGTGGTCATTGGGATCATCCGCAACCGCTGTGGCATATTGAGTGTCCTGCACCGACCAGACGAAAGTGTACAGAGCCGAGGACATGTTTGCCCCAACCACTTCGGCTGTCAGCCTCACCGCGCCATCCACAATGTTCAGTTCAAGAGCGTTGCCGACTATCTCGTCGCCTTTTCTAATGATCATCTCCATTCCCGCGAAGGATTCAATGGTGACTGTCAACGCTTCGGCCGCGGTCGCGACATTCCCGGCGTTGTCTTCAGCCACGATGTCATATTTGCCCGATTTATCCACAACACAGGAGTAAACGCCGTCACTGACTGTCATGGGCAGCAGCGGCCCCGCGCCCAATCGCGCAAACACCCTGTTGACGCCGGACATGGCGTCCGTCGCGACTGTGCTCAATGTGCCGCTCGGCTGGTTGAACTCCTGGACAAAACCGGTCTGCGTCGTGTCGATCACGGGATCGGTCTGATCCATTTTATAACTGAATCTGATGGGCCCCGCTATCAGGCCGCCACTTGCCTGATCCGACAAATAGAACCAGACGTCCCTGTTCTCAATATCAGCGTCGGCAAACACATTTTCGCCGCTTAAATACTGCGTGGGTATATCGTTGTCGCTGAGGCTGTAGCCGACAAACATAAACGCCGGATTGGCCGCCAAGGGCGGATTGCCCGGGTCCGTGTTCGTATTGGCCTGCGCTGTGATATCCTGTTTATACCAGTTGTTATTGCCGTCCGGTACCGGCGGTTTTATCGTCAGCCATTTATCGTAGTCGTTCTCGTCGATCGAAATCGGCTTAACCGTCAGTGTGCCCGTCAGCTTCGTCACAACATAGTTTGCCGCTGTAATCGGATCGTCTTCGAGCGACACGATCTGCGTACCGAGCTGGATGTTATCAAGCCCGGCTTTGACTTTCAGATCCTGAGGCTTTGGCGTTAAGACGTCAGGCGTGTCGCCCGGCAGCAAGCCGTCTATCTCAAAATCATCCGCGCCCCAAACCGGAATCGGATCGCCGTTGGCAATCGTCATGTCCTTGGGCTTAATCGTCAGTCCGGCCCGGCCGATTTCAAACTCGATTTCATGAACGAGCGTGAACGTCGACGCGGGATCACAATAAATCGTCAGCAAATACATGCCGGTATTGATGATCTCTTTGTAATAATTAAGTCCCGTATTGCCGCCGGTATCTTTGCCATCATACAAAACTTCGCCTGTTGTGCGGTTAGAATAGGTGAAATACAGGTCGACATTCTGTTCAAACGGCTGGCCGGTTTCGTAATAATAAAGCTTCGGCGTCCCCGTCACGGTCGTGGGGTATCCGTCATAGAGCTTGTTGGCGATCTTCACGTCATCCTGGCCGACAATAATCTTGGTTTTGTTAACTACTTTGAATTTTATATCAACGGGGGCAATCGACTCGTAGTTGGCCGCGACGAGGCTCACCTTAATAGACCATTCGTCGCCCACGATCGTGTTATCTGCGCCCGAGGTCGTGTATACAAGCTGCTCATTTTCAACGTCAATAGATTTAAAGCGGTCACGGTTGCCATTGTAATCCAGCGGGTAGCTGATCGGACCGCCGGCCTCCCAGTGATCCGGAATATTCTTCAAATGACTCAGATGGAATGTCGGCCCCCTATCGTCCATATTGGCGACGATCTCGATCACAGGCGGTGTGACAAGCGTGATTTTCGCCTTTGTGATCTCACCTGTGCATGTCGCGCTGTTCTCGAGCGGATCGCCCGACAGTTCATAGTTGTCCGCCACCGCGCCGTCGGGGAGTTTAAAGCGGATTCGCACAACTTTATTATCCCCGGCATTCGGATCCGGAGTCGTGCCCGTGCTGTCATAGTACTTGGCGGATTCGGCAACGGCCTTAAGGCTTTCGCCGTTCTCGAGGCCGATGAGGCCGCCCTCTATATTGACGAGCTTGCTGGGGTCAACATCAGCCGAGCCGTTGTATTCCCTTGTCAGGTCCAACTTGGAGGGCAGCTGGCCCGGATCGATGGTGAGGGTTTTCTTATTGATGGTGCCTGTGATCGTGATGCTGTCCGGCAGCAGATAGTTCCCCATATCGGCGCCTTCGAGTTTCCATGTGCCGTTATGGACAACTTTATCCACACCCGCGTTCGGGTCGATAAATTCGAAACTGCTGTCAACAGCTATATTCACAGCATCATTAACACCGCTATCATCCGACTGAATATTGGTGTACACGATGGAACTTGTATCAATTGTCGCGTCGGTCGTCCCGTCATAATCCCTTGTCAGGGCGCGCACCGCATTATTGGCAAGCGCCAGTTTCAGCGGCTTGATTTCTGCGCCGCTCTGCCTCGTATCGGTGGGAAACGCGCCGTCTTTAACGATATAGTTCCCGGCGGCCGTTCCGTCAAGCGTAACGCCGACAATTTTGATGTTTTTGTTTGTCCCGACATTCTTATCCGTAAAGCGAATATCGGGTACTAGCTTCGCGTCATCGTCAGGGAATATATCGGGATCTGGGCCAGTGCCCGACGTCACAAGGTCCGACCCTTTGAGCGCCGGGTTGGTAAAGTTCACGCCGGTTTTAGCGTCGTAAACTTTGTCATCAATTTTGCCTGTCGTATCCGACTGCCATGCGACTGTGACTTCCCTGGGCAACACAGTAAAATTCTGGGACGGCTCAAAGAGCCCGCCGCCACCCGTCGCGTAAGGATCGATAAATTTGACGATAAT
>JAITVU010000332.1 GCA_031285645.1 Oscillospiraceae bacterium
GTTTTTGTTTGCGGGTAAACGTATTGTTTTTATCGTGTCCACAACGATGTTTTATCTGACAAGCTGCATTGGGATGCTGATCCCGACGCCGTATATGCCGGATAATATTCGCTTTTCAAACTTTATTTATATGGCCGTTCTGCTTTTTGTATTCGGTATTGCGGCGGGCTTTATGCTTCATACCGTGTTTGTGAAGGATGTCGTGGAGGAAGCGGTTCCGCCCAAAGGTCCGCCACGCCCCGCCCAGCGCGCGCCTCAGGGGCCGACCGCCCGGCAGGCTGCCGGAGCTGTCCGGTCGACGGCCAATCCCCCCGCGAAACCAAATAGTTAAAAAATCAAACGCTGTTGTAAATACAACAGCGTTTTTTTGTGTTTGGGTGTAAGATGCTTCCTGTAAGACATACTAATACAAATTCACGTTAAAACCAATCTGTCAGCGATCGCTCATGTGCATATTCTGTAGTAGAATTGATATGAAATCACTCTGTGACTGCGTATATGTAGTGAATGCACTTGGCATCATGAAAGTTTAACCGTGATTTTGTATGAGTAAAACATCAGCATCTGTTGTGCTGTCACTTAAGGAGGCGTCAAAATGAAAAACATGTTTTGTTTCCAATGCGAGCAAACCGCGGGTAATATCGCTTGTACAGCAAGGGCCGGTGTATGCGGAAAACAGGACCACACGGCGAATTTGCAGGATGAGCTGCTCGGCTCTCTCATCCGCCTGGCACAAAAGGACACCGATACGACTGATAAAAGAGTGATAGACCTTATACTGGACGGGCTTTTTACCACGGTAACCAATGTATCTTTTGACGATGATTCCATCAGGGGAAAAATCGACACCGTTCAAAAAGCGTCGGGCGCCGGCGCATACAGCATGATCAACATATGGGAAGCGGATGAGGATATCCGCTCCTTGAAATCCCTTATTTTATACGGCATAAAAGGAATGGCCGCTTATGCGTATCACGCGTGGGCGCTGGGTTTTGAAGATGAGACGGTATCGGGTTTCTTTTTGAAGGCGCTCGATGCAATCGGCAATGATGATTACGGGATGGATGAGCTCCTTCCCATGGTGCTCAAGACCGGCGAAGTCAACTTGCTCTGTATGGAATTGCTGGACAGGGCCAATACGGAGACATACGGGACGCCGGTGCCGACGACAGTGCCTCTGGCAATCGAAAAAGGGCCCTTTATCGTTGTGAGCGGCCATGATCTTCACGACCTGCATTTGTTGCTTGAACAGACAAAGGACAAGGGGATCAATATCTACACGCACGGCGAAATGCTGCCAGCCCACGGCTATCCCAAGCTTAAGGCCTATGCGCACCTCAAAGGGAATTTCGGCACGGCCTGGCAAAGCCAGCAAAAGGAATTTATTGATATCCCGGCGCCCGTGCTGTTCACAACCAACTGCCTGATGCCTGTGAAGGAAAACTATCAGGACCGCATCTTTACCACGGCCGTTGTGGCTTATCCGGATATGATCCATATCGGCCCGGACAAGGATTTTACGCCTGTCATAGAAAAGGCGCTGGAACTGGGTGGCTATAAGGAAATACACGCGATGACAGGCATAAACGGCGGCAGCACCGTCATGACCGGGTTTGGGCACGGCGCGGTGCTCGGCGTGGCGGATAAAGTGATTGAGGCGGTTAAGGACGGCGCCATCAAACACTTTTTCCTGGTGGGCGGATGCGACGGCGCGCGCCCGGGACGCAATTATTACACCGAATTCGTCAGGCAAGCGCCGAAGGACACGATGATTCTCACGCTGGCGTGCGGCAAATACCGCTTTAACGATCTCGACATAGGGGAAATCGGCGGATTACCGCGTATTCTCGATATGGGGCAGTGCAACGACGCCTATTCGGCCATTAAGGTGGCGCTGGCGCTGGCCGACGCCTTTGAGTGCGGCGTCAACGACCTGCCGTTGACTTTGGTCCTGTCATGGTATGAGCAAAAGGCGGTCTGCATATTGCTGACATTGCTGCATCTCGGCATAAAAAATATGCTGCTCGGGCCCACCTTGCCGGCCTTTGTATCCCCGAATATACTGAGCTTTTTGAGGGAAAACTACGCGCTGACGCCCATTTCCACACCGGAAGACGACCTGAAAAGAATATTGGGCGCCTGAGATAATATAGTCAAACAACTTTAAAATGGTACATTTTTAAGCTTGAAAGCAAAGCTTTCAAGCCACGCCATAAGCGTGGCGTTTGACTATGAAGAACAGACAAGCCGCTTCGCGGCACCCTGCCGACAGGCAGGGTGAAAAACGGTGTGCCTGTTTTTCACTTGTTCTACTTTATACTATAGCAAAAGTAAAAAATAACCGGAACGTTATTATTTACTTTCTGCCGAATGCGGCGGGAATTTTTAATATCTTTTTATTCCCCTTATTTATTCACGCCGCTATAATATCCCATTAAAAAGCAGATAAAAAGGCGCGATGCGTTTTGGAAAAAAGGCGTTTTGAGCGATCATATTATCGCCCTTTTTAACGGATATTATAGCGCCGGGGGAAAACAACCGGAATTTACAAAGTCTTCAACCGCGGCGCATTAGGCAATTCCCAGAAAAAACCTTCCGGTTATTTTCTGGAATTGCTGTAGTATTAATAGTGGGCGAACATGAAAGTCGATGGTTTCCATGTTGCGGGCAGCGTCTGCCGCATGCTTCAAAAACAGGTGTTTGGATTAGCGTGGTTAAACATCGTTTGACAACGTACAACAAACCGCGAAGTAGTAATAAAACTAAATATCGGATCAGATTTTCCATTCAATCTGGACATTGTCGCTCGTGGCCCGGACGGTGGAAATCAAACCGTCGGCCACCAGCCGCCTGTCCTCGAAGCTGATGCCCTCCCAGTTTTGAAGATAGCCGGAGATACGCTCCAACTGCTCCGGGGAAACGGCCTCGGCGCTTGCCTCGGCAATTGCTTTTGCCAGCGTCTGCCGTTTTGTGTCCAGTTCTTCAATTTTGCCGTTGGCATAGGAGATAAGGATGGCATTTGCACCCGTTAAGGTACTGAGCAAAGTTTCAATCTCGGCCTCCACCTGTGCCAGTTCCACTTGCAGGGCGGTCAGTTTGGGATTGGCCTTTGTGGGATTTTTGCGCGTCAGCGTCTGGAACGCCGCCAGCTTTTTCACCATCTGCCCGTAAATTGACTCCTCCACCTCCCGCACCCGGAGCGTCCCGCAACCCTCACAGCTTCTGCGGTCAGCCCGTTTCCGGCACCGGAAATAGGGAATACGCGCCGGATTATCGGAACACATCAGGCCCACCCCACACCTGCCGCACTTGATTTTTCCGGCCAGCCAAGTATTTTTTGCCTTGCGCGTACCGCCGAAGCCGGAATTATTGAGTGACTTTTTCCGGCAGGCCAGCCACACGTCGGAGGGGATCAGCGCCTCGTGGGGTGCGATAACCAGAATATGATCCTTCAAATCATAATTCTTGTTTGCCGCCACATCCCGGCCCTGATAGAGATAACAGCCGTTGGAGCCGGAGAAGTCCGCCGCATCGTTGACAATGGCCGTACCCTGGCTTTTGAAAAACTCATATAGGTCGAGGTCGGCCTGGGCATACACGGGGTTACGCAGGAGCATGGACAGCGTTGCCCGTTGCAGTTCCCCGCCGTTGAACGTGATGTCCTGTGCCGCAAAGTATCGGGCAATATCCCCAAAGGATACATCCGGCTCGGCGTACATTTCAAACATCAACCGCACTTGCTCCGCCGCCTCCGGCTCGGCCACCATCATTTTTGTGCGGACACCGTCCACCACAGTTGGCTCCAGCCGGTAGCCGTAGGGGGCTTTGCCGCTCATGTGGAATCCTTTTTGACAGCGGGAGTAATAGGTGTCGGTTACGCGCTTTTGAATCGTTTCCCGTTCCAACTGCGCGAACACAATACAGATGTTGAGCATGGCCCGGCCCATCGGGGTCGAAGTGTCAAACTTTTCGGTGGACGATACAAACTCGACATTGTACTTTTGGAACAGCTCCATCATATTGGCAAAGTCGATGATAGAGCGGCTGATCCTGTCCAGCTTGTAAACCACCACTTTTGAAATCAGGCCCTTTTCAATATCCCGCACAAGCTCTTGAAATTTGGGGCGGTCGGTGTTTTTGCCGGAATAGCCCTTGTCGGTGTATTCTTTGCAGTTGCCCCCTTTTAGGTTTTGTTGACACAACGACACAAATATGATAAAAAAAGAGCATGAAGATAACAAAAAGACAGTATAACAAGATAGCAGAAATGTTTCCGGTTCAGCGAGGGAACGTAACATA
>JAITVU010000348.1 GCA_031285645.1 Oscillospiraceae bacterium
TTTTTTGTTTCCGGCCCTGCCGATCATACGGCAAGGCCGGATTTTGTTTTTAAGGATGTGCCGATTCACTAAGGAATCCGTTGAATATTCATCCTGACCACGTGCGCAGGCGCCGACACCTGTATTACGACAACAACTTGCCCGGGGCTTTGTTATAATTTTTCATGGCGTATATACCGCTATTTGAATATCGCGGACATTCTGGTATAATAAAATAACAGCGGAGTCCTATGGCGTAACGGAGCGGAGAGTTATCCCATTTGACGCTGCGCAAAACTTTATGACACCATACCACAATGCCCTCAAAAGGATGTTGCCTGTGAAAAGAACTGTTTTTCTGCTTGTTCTGTCCCTTTGTCTGGCGCTTTGCGCGCCGCTCGCCGCTTTCGCGGACGAGGGTTATCCCCCCAATTTTGAGGTGAGCGCCAAAGGGGTTTATATGTACAACCTCGACACCGAGAGCGTTATATATCAGAAAAACGCCGATACGCCTTTGTATCCGGCGTCCGTCACAAAAATCATGACCTGTATCCTCGCGCTTGAGAATACCGACAATCTCGATATGGAGGATATCACATACCCAAACTATGTGCAGGATTATCTTTATGATTATCAGTATATACAGAAAAACGGCGAGGTCTCCAAAGGCGGCCTTTTAGCCGGAGAAGTGCTTTCGATGCGTGACGCGCTTTATGCCCTGATGCTCCCCTCCGCCAACGAGGTGGCCATGATTATCGCCGATCATATCGGGGGGTCCCAGGAAGGCTTCGTCGAAATGATGAACGCCAAGGCCCGGGAACTTGGGGCGACCAACACCAATTTTGTCAACGCCAACGGCCTTTTTGATTCGGCGCATGTGACGACAGCCCACGATATTTACCTGATGGCGCGCCATGCCATGGAACTTCCCGGCTTTATGGACATCGTCACCACCGTCTCCTACCAGTGCCCCCCCACCAACAAGCACCCGGAGGGGCTTAACTGGTCCACCACAAACCTTATGATGGTGCCGAACAATTTATATTATTATCCGCCGCTCAAGGGCATAAAAACCGGCACTTTGCCGGATTCCGGGCGTTGTTTTGTCTCGACGGCTACCAGAGACGGCTTTACTTACCTGCTGGTTGTTCTCGGCTCCACATACCTGGATGAAACGGGGGCGGCAATGGCCGAGAATATGGCCTTTGTGGAGACAAGGCAGCTCTATGAATGGGTTTTTGACACCTTCCGCGTCAAGAACCTCGTCGATAAAGGCAAATATGTCGCTGAAATACCACTGCGCCTCAATCTCGATCAGGATCATGTCAAGCTGATGACGGCCGAGCGCTTTACGGCGCTCCTGCCCAATGATATCGACTCCAACAGCGTCACGCTGATTCCCGAAATCCCCGACGCTATTGACGCCCCTGTTACAAAGGGCCAATACGTCGGCGAGGTCGCTCTAATCCTGTCCGGCGAGGAAATAGGCCGCGTGGACCTGCTTTCCGTGGAATCAGTCGAGGCGTCCCAAGTACTTGTTTTACTGGAAAAAGCCAAAGAAATCACGCGGTCCTTCTGGTTTAAGTTCGCCATTGTCCTGTTTGTTTTCCTGTTTGTTTTCTATATTGTCTTGATGATCCTGCGCAACCGCAGGAGACGGCGCAGCGGCTTTAAACCCAAGCGTAGGCTGTAATGCGCCTGTATGCCCGATATCCGGACAAGCCGCGCCAATGGCCTGCGTATCACTTACGGCGGCCCATCCAGTTAACCGCAGATGCCGGATATTTTATATTTACAGAATAGCAAGCAATTTTTTCTCTGTTATTTTTTCAGATTGCTTCGCTATATTTCATATGCTCACTTAAAGTCGTATGGGGTTTTGACTTGAGTGATTTAAGGACATTCACATGGGAAAATTCAGAAGCCTCATATCGAACACACTCATATTCGCTGTCGCGACCCTGAGCTCCAAATTGCTCACCTTTCTTCTGCTTCCGCTTCTGACCTATATCCTGCCGCCGGAGCAGCTCAGTTCAGCCACGAACGCCATGTACACATGCAACCTCATCCTGCCCGTGATGTATTTGTGTATTTCAGAGGCCATTATCCGTTTCGGCCTTGATCCAGTCGTAAACAGGCGCGATCTCTTTACATGCGGCGTCCTCACCGTACTGGGCGGGTTTATTGTCGTCCAGCTTGTTTTCCCCCTTATCGGCGGCACAACGTTCGCTCAGGGATTCATTGAAGGATACGAGGGACTGGTGCGCGTTTATGTGCTCACCTCGGCCATGCGCACGGTTGTAACACATTTCGTGCGGGCGAGCGGATTGGTGCGCATCTTCGCGCTAGACGGCCTGCTCACCACCATTTTCACGCTTGTCTTTGTCTATCTCTTCCTGCTCAAATTCGAGATGGGCGGCAGGGGTTATGTGCTGGCCACCATTTGCGCCGACGCCCTTTCCTCCATCACGCTCATCGTCTTCCTGCGGTTGTATCGCTTTATTAAGCTGCGCGGCCTGGACCTGAGCCTTTGGAAAACCATGCTGCGCTACTCCATCCCGCTTGTCCCCACCGCCGTTTTCTGGTGGGTGACAAATCTTTCCGACCGCTACTTCGTCACCTTGATGTGCGGCAAAGCCATTAATGGGCTTTACGACGCTTCCGCGCGCTTCCCAACTATCATCACGATGGTGTCGGCCATATTCACGCAGGCCTGGCAAATTTCGGCTTTTAATGAATATCAGAGCAAGGAAGGCGAAAAATTTTACTCAACGGTTTTCCGCAGTTACTACACTTTTGTCTTCCTGGCCGCGTCGGGCATCATCATGCTCATCCGTCCTGTCACAAAACTGATGATGGAGAGCCGATATTATGATTCCTGGCAATACGCGCCCTTTCTGGTCCTGGCTGTGAGCTTTTCCTGCTTTGTCACTTTTCTGGGCACGATCTACAACGCGGCCAAAAAAAATGCCATGGTGACGATCACAACCGCTATCGGCGCTGTGCTCAACATCGTCCTCAACTGGCGGCTTATTCCGCATTACGGCGCGCAGGGCGCGGCCTTTGCCACGTTTGTCAGCTATTTTCTTGTCTTTGCCATACGCGCGTTTGACACAAGAAAGTACATAAAAATTCAGATGCAGCCCGCGCGGATTGTGATGAGCCTGGCGCTTTTATTGGCGCAGGTCTGGGTGTCGCTTACCCAGCCGCCATATGGCATGATTTGGCAGGTGCTCATATTTGTCCTCCTGCTGCTCTGCAATCTGGGGTACGTCATCTTTGTGGCGCGGCACTTTCTCGGAATGTTCACACGCCGGTTTAAAAAAGCTTAGTGTATCGAGTCAGCCATGAACAATGTCCGGTTTTATGCAATTGACAACCGCCGCAAATCCCCTTTGGCGGTAAACCGCCAAAGCATTGCGCATGCTTGCATGCGCAATGTTGCCGCGCTTAAAAAAGCGCGGCGGATTTGCGGCTCCGTGTAGATCTGCCTGTAATATCTTCAGCTGATAACTCGCTTTATACCATTTGCTATCAGAAAAACCGCAATATTTTTAACTAAGCAAGGAGAATACAATGGGCATACTTACAACGCTACCGAATATAAGCAAAGTTAACGAGGCGAAGCTCATTAAGGCAGGCATTGACACGCCCGAAAAGCTGCGCGAACTTGGCAGCCGCGAAGCGCTTATGCGCGTGCGGATCCACGCCGACGCGGGCGCTTGCCTGAATATGCTCTATGGGCTTGAAGGCGCGATCCGCGGTATTCGCTGGCATGATTTGCCGAACGATGTTAAAAAGGAGCTCAAGGATTTTCACAAATCCCTGTAAAGTCAGGCTAACACAAGCATAACCGGAACGTTACTATTTATTGTCGAATGCGGAGGGAACATCAGTAATTCTTGATTCTGTTTGTTTTCGCCGCTATAAGTTGAGGCACAAGCATTATGAAAGATTTTATTAAGGGCATGGATCTTTGCCATGATTTTTTCACGGATTACGGCCGGCCCGTTTTAACCCGGAAATTCCCCGGGCTTTTGTATAGTGCCGGATTACTCGGTTTCGGTTCGGATGTGCTGGGCTACGACGACGCCGTCTCCACAGATCACATGTGGGGGCCGCGCTTTTATTTGTTTTTACGTGAAACGGATTTGGCTGAAAAAAAAGACGCCATAATGGCCGCTTTTTCACACGCTTTTCCCTATATGTACAAAGGATATGCCGTGCATTTTTCACCGCCCGATCCCAACGACGGCGGCGTGCGTCATGCGGTGGAAATCCGTTCCGGCCCTGTTTCCCCGCTTGTCTATATTCAAAGCGTCGACGCATTCCTCAGCGAATATCTCGGCACGCACGATCTTACGCATCTCACACCGGCCGATTGGCTTGCCTTTTCCGAGCACCGTCTGCTGGCCCTGAGGGCGGGCCGCCTGTTTTACGACGCGCTGGGGCTTGCAAATAGCATAGCGCCTCTGCGTTTTTATCCGGATGATGTGCGTCTCTATCTCATTGCCTCGCAGTGGAGCCTGATCGCCGAGGAACAGGCCTTCGTTAAGCGCTGTGGCATGGTCGGGGACGACATGGGGTCGCGTATCGTTGCCACACGAATAGCCGAGCGGCTTATGCGCCTGTGCTTTTTATACAAGGGGCAATACGCACCCTACAGCAAATGGTTCGGCACAGCTTTTTCCGCCTTGCCGGTTCAAGCTAAAATAAAGGACGCTATTAAGGCTCTCCTGTCTACCGACGATTTGCCGACGCGGGAAGATGCCGCTGCCCATGCCCAGCTTTATATTGCCGAACTTCACAATGAGAGCGGGGTAAATCCCCGAATCAGCGCATCAATCACAACCTATTTCGGCCGTGATATCAAGGTAATTTGGGCTAACCGGATCGCGGATACACTCAAAACCGCGCTCAAAGGCGGTTTCTTCGAGGACCTGCCACTTATTGGTTCAGTGAGTCAGATTGGCTCCTTTACAGCCTTGTCCGATAATCCCCATGAACAGATGCGCATTAAAGAGTTTTACAGCTAATAGGTTAAAATGGTTATATAGACAATAACATCCATTATGGGCCATGAGATCACAAAACATAAACGGTGAGACGAAAACTCACCGTTTATGTTTTGAATGTTGCTGTCTGTATGCCCGGAAAGTGAAAAGTGAACAGCCTGCTTCAGAGCGCCCCCCGCGCGCGTTGCAAAGCGCCCGCATAATTAAATAAGGTCTTTTCCCCATTCTGCGGGCGCGGTAGGAAAGTTGACGCGCCGCAGCGCGTCGTTTCAATGACAGATGTGCACCCACACGCGCGCGGTATGGCCTTTCCAACGTTAAACGCACCAAAACTCTTTAATTCTCCCGGTTATCCATATCCGGGCGGGTCCGGGAGGCGGCCCCTCCCGGCGTCCTTTGCTTCCTTTGTGACGAGACAAAGGAAGTGCCCGTCGCGGCA
>JAITVU010000138.1 GCA_031285645.1 Oscillospiraceae bacterium
GAATTTATCGTTAAACAGATTGTCCATCATATCTTCCAGTGTCTCTGCCTTACCATTCGCACGCGACAACCAATCGTGGTACCCGCGGAACACAAGCTCGAAGCGTAGCAAGATGTCCTCAATCAAGGTTTCTTTGTCCCTATAGTGGTTATATATCGCGGGCGGCTTCACCCCCACCTCTTTGGCAAGATCCTTTAATGTCACAGCTTTGAAGCCTCTGAGGGCAAACAGCTTCGTTGCCGTATCCAGTATCCTGTTTCGCGTATCTTTGTCGCCCTCAAATACGGGACTCTTTTTTATCATACGCATCTCCTCCTGTCGGTTCGTAAGAACAGTATATCCACTACATGAAATGTAGCAATGCGGAGGTCTGTCAAATTACGACAATTATACTATTATCCCTTGCTAAAATCAAGATTAACACACATCAAGAAGCCAGTAAACTTTGTTTCGTTACGCTTTTTGGGATGACGGAGGGCGACCAAGTCTCCATGCCAATAACGATTTGGCACCATGTATGACGGTATCTGTCGGCGTCGCACTTGAAAAGTAGCATATGGGCAAAGTTAGACGGATTGTGCGAAGCGAGCTGATGAGGCGCTGTATCTGTCAAAGCAACCGATATATTCTGGAAAACAAACATAGGTACGCAACGGTTAAATTTGACAGCGTGATATTCGCAGAGAAAACAGAGTTTGTGACGGCAATGCAACGCAGGCGATTTCACGTCGGTTCTATAACCTGCCGTGATGGACATTGAAAGGGGTGTGTAACGTAATGTCAATGCGGGCAAAGACCATCCTATTGATTATCCTAGCCGTTTTCGTAACAACGGCTGCAAGCTTTGTTTCCGGGTTGTATTTCACCAGCAGAAGCCTTGAGCAGACAATCGAACAGGATCTGGATTTTGCCATCGGTATAGCGGACAGGCTGGTCGGCACAAAGATGGATTTGATGAAGACCGAGGCCATCACGGTGGCCGCCCATCTTCGTCCGGCCAGTTCAGACACGGAACTTATCGAACTCATGGTGGAGCAGTATAATGAATATACTGATATCTCGGCGCTGGCGGTCTTCGACCGGGACGGCCTGATCGCCAGCTACAGCGTCCCAGCTCACAGCCATGACCTGAATCTGCACGCGGACTATCTGGAAATGGTTTACGAGGAGGGCGCGACCATCATTTCCAGCCCGTTCTATTGTTCCACGAACGGCGAATTTGTGATGAACGTCTATACGCATATGGGCAACGGCGGCATACTTGCCGTCACCATGCCGGGACAGACCTTTTCCGATATGCTGTCCGAACAGCGACTCTGGCAGACCGGCAATATTTTCATGCTCAACGAAGTAGGGATGTTCATCGGCGCGACGGACCAGGAAAGCGTACAGGCTATGAACGACTATGTGCTGAACAACGATGATAATTCTGGCGGGGCCGACGAGGAAATCAGCGGGCTGGTCCAAAAAATCCTCTCATCGGACAAGGGCGTAGAGCAGTATCTCTTTGAGGGGACGGAATACCTGTGCGCCCACAGCCGCATCAACAGTTCGGCGCTTGGATGGTGCGTCGCCGTGACCGTACCGATCAATGCAAGCCCGCAGGCCGACGCACTGAGGGGGCAGTTCTCCTCCGCTGTTGTATTTTTGATTCTTGGAGTAGCGGCGGCCTTTTTCCTGTCCCGGGTAACATCAGAGCCGTTTAAGGAAATTAAACGCCAGAACCGAGACCTGGCAGAGCTGAACGCGGCCATTCAGGCGCAAGCAAATTCTATCCGGGAAGAACATGAGCGCGTCCGGCTTATGATGGACGCGACACCTTTGGCATGCCGGCTGTGGAACCGCAATTTAGAACTGATCGAGGGCAACGAGGCGGCGGTCAAATTGTTCGGGCTGCGGGATAAGCAGGAGTACCTGGACCGGTATTTTGAGCTTTCCCCGGAATACCAGCCTGACGGGAGAGCCACCCGCGATAAAATTAAGGAAACCGTAACGGAAGCCTTTGACAAAGGCGAGTGTACATATGACTGGCTGTACCGTTTATCCGACGGTACTCCGCTTCCTTGCGAGGTAACGATGGTCCGTATCCCCTATGGGGATGATTATGTAGTGGCAGCCTACTCGCGCGACCTGCGCGAGCACAAGAAGATGCTGGCCGACATCGAACACCGGGACGAACTTCTGGAAGCAAGCCGGCTCGTATCCTTTACCCTGTTCGGCATGGCGGAGGACGGCGATATAGAGGAAGCCCTTACGGAAAGCCTGAAGCTTCTGGGTCAATGCGTCGGCATAGACCAGGCATATATCACGCAAAACGAAACAGTGGACGACATTGAATATTTTTCCTGCAGAAGCGCGTGGATCAATGATGCCGATGATCGGAAATCTGCCATTGTGCCAGGAATGCGGTTCCCGTGGGGGCTGGACGATGATTGGGATGCCCGTTTCCGTCAGGGCGAGTGTATGAATGGGCCGGTTAAGGATTTACCGCTAGCCATACAGAAATTTTTCGCCCCGTTTGAGACGAAATCTGTCCTGGTGATCCCGGTATTCGTGCAGGAACAGTTCTGGGGCCTCGTCGGTTTTTCCGACTGCGGCCGGGAGCACTCCTTTGGCGCGGACGAAGTGGACATCCTGCAATCCATGAGTCTGATGATGGCCACCGCCGTGAGCCGAAACGAGCAGGCCACCCGAATTCGCGAGGCTCATCACCGTATCCGGCTTTTAACCAACGCTACGCCCCTGGGCTTCAATCTGTGGGACAAAAAGCGGAGAAACATAGAAACAAACGACACGGCGGTCAGCTTATTCGGATTGGAAAGCCAACAGGAATACCTTCAGCGGTTTTTCGAGCTTTCCCCGGCGTATCAGCCGGATGGGCGTCCGTCGAAAGAAACTGCGTTTGCAAATATAGACGAAGCGTTTGACAAAGGGCAAGCCCGGTTTGAGTGGATGCACCAGACACTTGACGGCACGCCGGTGCCGTCGGAGCTTACGCTCGTGCGTCTGCCTTACGACGACGGCCATGTTGTCGCGGGATACATACGCGATCTGCGCGAATACAAGCAAATGCTGGCGGGAATCGAGCGGAGGGATTACCTGCGCACAGTCGTAAATCAGGCGGCGGATGTCCTGCTCCGCGCCGACCCGGATGAATTTTCGGATACCCTGCAGCAGTGCATGGGCATGATGACCGAGGCGATCAATGCCGACCGCATGTACCTTTTCAAGAACCATACCGAAAACGGCAGACTGTCCTGTACCCAACTGTACGAATGGTCGGGAGACATCCCGTCGTTCCGGGATACCGGCATGGCGGTAAATATCTGCTACGACGAAACGATACCGAAAATAAAGGAAATGCTGGTTCGGGGCGAGTATGTCCACAGCCTTGTGCGTGATTTATCCCCAGCCGGCCGGGAATGGCTGGGCGGTCAGGAAATCAAGGCTATTCTTTTCGTCCCGGTATTTACCGACGGGGAATTCTGGGGATTTGTCGGGTTTGGCAACTGCCACAGCGAACAGCTCTTTACGGAAACCGAGGAATCCATCATGCGTTCCGGCGGGCTGCTTGTGGCGGCGGCGTTTTTGCGGAACGAATATCTGCTTGGCCTGCGCGATTCCTCCGCGAAACTGGAAGCCGCATTAGCGGAAGCAGAGCAGGCAAACAACGCGACAAGCAGCTTCCTCGCCCACATGAGCCACGAGATACGT
>JAITVU010000187.1 GCA_031285645.1 Oscillospiraceae bacterium
ACACTGTTTTAAATCAGCGGGCGCAGCCCGCATCCGCGCTATGCGCGGGAATCCATTATGAACGACGTTTCGGCCGCCTGTACAGGCGGCTACATGTGGCGTATGCCACATGTTTAAAACAGTCGGCGGGACTGTTTTAAACCGAAACTGGTATATAATCAGAATTGTCATGGAACAGGAGACGGTAAATGGCGGCGTTAATGATTGTTTTAGACGGTATGCAGGACATCGCCTATACGGAACTCGGCGGCCTGACGCCCTACGAATATGGGCGGGGCGAACACTTTACCACCATTGAGCAAAACAGCCTTAAAGGCCGGTTGGTCACCACGCCGGACGGATTCGAACCCGATACCCAAACCTGCGTTTTAGCGCTGCTTGGCGTCGATCCCAGGGCTATTCCCCATGGGCGTTCTTATATTGAAGCGCTCGCCGTGGGACTTGATTTCGGCCCCGACGACATCATTATGCGCTGTAATTTCGTTAAAATTGATGAAGCGGGCCACCTCGCCGTGCCTTGCTGCAGCGCGCCATCCGATGTCGCGGCCGCCTTGCGCGCGGCCGTCGCCGCGCAGGATGGTTACAGCATCACCGCTGTCGGCAGCTATAAAAGCCTCGAAATCATCAAGGGGGCGGCCCGGTACATGGACGGGCTCGAAACCAGCATGCCGCACCAGCACCAGGGCGAACCGCTTGAGCGCCTTTTGCCGAGGGGCAACGCGCTTGCCGATACGCTCGCCGGTTTTTCCAGAAAAATGCTGGCCGAGCACGCGCCCTACACGGTGTTTAACTGGGCGCAGGCTGTTAAGAGTACCCTGCCCGCGTTTTCGTCCCTCCATCCGGGCCTTTCCGGCGCCATGATCAGCAAAACCGACGCCCCGATCGGCGGCGCTATCGCCATGGGCATGGCATGTCCGCCGCTCCCCACCGCTACAGGCGATACCGATACGGATTTGCCGGCCAAGGTGAGGGCCACGCTCGAAATGCTGGATGAACACGACTTTGTCATGCTGCACATCGGCGGGCCGGATGAGGCGACGCACAGACAGGACGTGCGGGAAAAGGCGGACTTTATCGCGAAGCTGGACCGGGAGGTCATTGGGCCGCTGCTTGGCGCATGCGCTGCGGGAACGCGGATTATGGTGACATGCGATCATGTCGGGCTGTGCACGACAGCCGGCCACACGGACGACCCGGTCGACTTCATGCTTTGGGAAAAAGGCGCTTCCATGGGCGGTGACGCGGGCACCGTAGCGGCGGCTGAGGCTGTCACTCTTTTAACACACAGTTCCGTCTAGCCGTCAGATATTAATAAAAATTTAATTTTTCTCAGGGCCATGGATTCTCATACAAAAGCAGTGTATAATATGTGTAAGCTCTGACCCAATAATATTGACAGCAGAAAGCGAGGGATATCATGCAAAAGTATGTATGCTCCGTGTGCGGATATGTTTATGACCCCGAAAAGGGCGATCCCGATAACGGTATTGCGCCGGGTACCTCTTGGGAAGACGTCCCAGAGGATTATGTCTGCCCCGCCTGTGGCGTAGGCAAAGATATGTTCGATCCACAATAATACGCGACGACGCGCTGCCTGTGAAAACAGGCGGCGTATTTGTTATTGAATGAAACGAAGGGGTATCATTCTCCGCCCCTTGGGCGTGGAATTAACCTCTTTGTTTCATTAATGCGCTCAGATATAGTGAACGAACTTCTGAATTAGACAATTTTGAAGTTCGCTGAGTATAGAACAGGACCTCAGCGCGGTATAATACCAATATCCATTAAAAAGAGCGATAATAACGTCGCTCAGAACGCGTTTTACCTAAAACACATCGCTCGTTTTTATCTGCTTTAGAGGAGGATCGACATGACAAAAATAATGGACGGCGTCTTTTACACAGGCGTTCAAAATCCCAACCTGCGTGTCTTTGATGTGATTATGAAAACGGATTACGGCACAAGCTACAATTCCTATGTCGTTAAAGGCCGCAATAAAACGGCCCTGATCGAGGCCGCGCACAATACCTTTTTTGAGTATTACGTCGACAACATCACCGCCGCGCTGGACGGCGCGACACCCGATTTTTTAGTCCTCAACCATACGGAGCCTGATCATTCCGGTTGTGTGGACAGGCTTTTGGCGCTGTTTCCAAACCTCACCCTTGTCGTCAGCCAGGCCGCGGCCATCTACATCAAGAATATTACAAACCGCGCCGATTTAAATCTTTTGATCGTCAAGGACGGGGACACCATCGATTTAGGCGGTAAAACACTGCGGTTTATCAACGCGCCTTTCCTGCATTGGCCCGATTCCATGTTCACATGGCTTCCCGAAGACAAAATCCTTTTTTCGTGCGATTTTTTAGGCTGTCATTTCTGCGAGCCTCAAATTTTTGACGGCAAAATCGCCTACACCGATCAATATTGGCACGCGTTCCGCTATTACTACGACTGCATTTTTGGCCCGTTCAAACCCTATGTACTGAAATGGCTCGACAAAATTGCCGGACTTGATATCGATTGTATCTGCAACAGCCATGGTCCTGTGCTGACCCGGGCCGGTTATATCACTCAGGCGATTGCTTTATACCGGGAGTGGTCCACGCCGCAAACCCGCGCGCATAAGCTTAGTCCTATTTTCTATTGTACCGCCTACGGCAATACCGAGCGCATCGCGGGCGCTGTCGCCGAGGGGATGCGCCGCGTGATACCGGATGCCGAAATTGGCCTTTACAACATCATTGAGCACGATATGGCCACCCTTTCGGGCCTTCTCAACGAGAGCGACGCCTTCCTTGTCGGCGCGCTCACGATCAACCGGGAGGCGGTGCCCCCCATCTGGCAATTACTTGGCAATATTGAAGCGGTCAACATTGTCAAGCGGCCCGTCGCGCTCTTTGGGTCCTTCGGCTGGAGCGGCGAAGCTTTCCCGCATGTGGCGCAGCGGCTCGAATCCATGAAGCTCAATGTTTTTGAGCGGCAGTTCAAGATCAATTTCGTCCCTTCGGACAACGATCTGGCCGACGCCGCATCGTTTGGCGCCGATTTCGCGTCGACACTGATATAATAAATACTAAACACTGATATAAAGATATATGAATGATAAAATTTTGCACGATTCCCGATATAACAAAAAACAAGGCGGCAATATTGCCGCCTTGTTTTTTGTTGATTTTCGGCCTTTTTCATTTGGCTCAATATTTCATTCATTTTGATAATTAACAACATTTTTCTTATAGGCATACATTGATAACGGAATAAAATTACGCCTAAAAGGAGAATGTATATGGAAAGATGCGTACCACTTGAGAAAGCCGCCGAGACAGTATGCAACACAAACTCAAAGCCGCCGCTTATTTTTCAGCTGCCGCCCGCAAAGGGACGCCAACTACTGAATGAGGCGCAGGATACGCCTGTCTATAAATATCCCGCCGCCGTCTCAACTGTCGACATCGACGCGGGTGATCTGGGGAGCCTTAAACTGCACTGCGTCAGACCCGACAACATCACAGGGACGCCCCACGTCATTTTTTATATCCACGGCGCGGGCTGGGTATTCGGCAATCTGCATACACACGACAAACTTGTCCGGGAACTCGGGGCACGTACCAACTCCGTCGTTTTATTTCCTGAATACAGCCTCTCACCCGAAGCGAAATACCCGGTTGCTATTGAGCAGTGCTACGGTATCCTTGAACACCTGCCCAACATCGCCGCGCAAATGGGATGGGACTTGAATATGGATACCCTGACGGTCGCGGGCGACAGCGTGGGTGGCAACATGGCAACAGTGATGACGATCCTGTCAAAGCAGCGCGGCGGCCCTGAAATACATAAGCAGCTCCTGTTCTATCCCGTCACAAACGCCGCTTTTAACACAAATTCATATATCAAATTCCAGACCAATTACTATTTGTACAGGGCCGGGATGATGTGGTTCTGGAATCAATATACAAAGTCAGAAAAAGACCGGCGGCAGATTACGGCTTCACCGCTGCGTGCGACGCCCGATCAGCTCAGCGGTTTGCCGGACGCCATGATCCTGAACGGCGAGGCCGACGTCCTGCGCGATGAAGGTGAAGCCTATGCCAGAAAACTGAGAAAAGCCGGCGTCGATGTAACGGCTGTGCGGTTTCAGGGGATTATACACGATTTTGTCATGCTCAACGCCCTTGACCAGACAAACGCGTGCCGCGCCGCCATGGACGCCGCTACCAGCTGGATTAACCGCAAAAACCTTCTTTTTGATCATAAAAATCCGCATGACAACGGCGGCGCTGGAAATGCGGAGAATAATGAAACCAGATATTAATTCTGGTCCAATATAGTTGATAAATCAACTTAAAAATAAAAAAAGACGTGGACTTGTCACTATCTGACGATCAAACCCTTTAAAAGCATTTGATCGCAAACCTATTATAAAGTGGGAGCTCAAAGGGATTTCAGCCCCTTGGTTGGGTGGTTTGGCGGGACAGTATCCCGCAAGGTCTTTTGTCTCCAACCTAAAAAAGGGCAGCTGCGCTGCCCTTTTTTTACCCCACCGCATTATGTGTCTGTTCAATCGTCGCCGTTGTGTGTATGACTTTTGTCGGACACACGTTGATGCATTCGCCGCAATTGGTACACTTGGCCGGATCAATCGACGCCAGATTATTCGTGATTGTAATCGCGCCATACGCACAGGTGCGTTCACACCGCTTACAGCCTATACAACCCATCTGGCATATTTTACGGATAAAGGCGCCCGAATCTGTGGAATGACAGCCCACAAAAACCGAACTGTTTTTCGTGGTCATTGCTATCAGCCGGTTTGGACACGCCAGCACGCACATGCCGCAGCCCGTACAGGCATCGGGATCGACAACGGCAATGCCGTTAATGATGCTGAGCGCATTATATTGGCATACTTTTAAACAATCACCAAAACCAAGGCAGGCATGTGAACAGCTGCCCCGACCCTGGAAAAAGTAATTGTTGCCTTCGCAACTTTGCGGCCCCTGATAATCCATTATATAATCCGTGCGATCACATGTGCCGGAACAGCGCACGATGGCCTGCATCGCAAGCACTTCTTCATAACTCTGCCCCAGATAACGGCTCAGTTCAAGGGCAACCGTGTCGCCGCCGGGTGTGCACAGATTTGTTTTGACGCCTTCAGCGTGCGCCAGCTTTTCGGCATATTCATCGCAGCCGGCATAACCGCACGCGCCGCAATTCGCACCGGGCAAAATATCCCGGACAGCCAGATACCGCTCATCCACAGGCACCGACATAAATTTGGCCGCCAGCGTCAACACAACACCAGCAACCAGGCCAATCGCCGCAACAATTGC
>JAITVU010000201.1 GCA_031285645.1 Oscillospiraceae bacterium
GTCGCACCCCTTTTTAATACTCCATTGCCCTCTCAGCGCCCGTGAGCACGCGCAGAGCCCCCTGGGCGAGGGCGAGCATCTCATCCTCGCCGGGATATATCTTCACAGGCGCGATCAACCCCGTGTGTTGTTTGATACAGCCGGTAAACCGGGTTGAATAAGCGAGGCCGCCTGTCAGGACAATGGCGTCGACACGGCCCTCAAGGGCCGCCACCATCGCGCCGATTTCCTTTGACACCTGGTACGCCATCGATTCGAGCACTAGCGCGGCGTATTCGTCGCCCTCCCTGATCAGGCGCTCGCATTTGCGCAGGTCGTTTGTGCCGAGATAGGCGTACATACCGCCGGTTTTAACCATCATATCGATCATTTCCTGCTTTGTATAGGCGCCGGAAAAACACAGCTCGATAATGCCCAGCGCCGGCACCTGCCCGCAGCGTTCCGGTGTAAAGGGACCCTCGCCCGAGAGCGCGTCGTTGACGTCGACGACGCGGCCATAGCGATGCGCGCCAACAGTAATACCGCCGCCCATATGGGCGACAATAAAGCGCCCGTCCTCGTAGTTCATCCCCATATCCCCGGCACAGCGGCGCGCCACAGCCTTTTGGTTGAGCGCGTGGAAGACGCTGCGCCGCTCAATGCCGGGAAAACCTGTCAGCTTCGCCACCTGCTCGAGCTCATCCACCACAATGGGATCGACCACATAACCGGGCACACCGGCCTCAGCGCCAATTTCATGGGCTATGATGCCGCCAAGGGCGGACGCATGCACCTCGGCCGTCGCGCCGAGTAAATCTTCCAGCATATGGTCATTGATTAAATAGGTGCCGGAATCAATGGGATTGACAAGGCCGCCGCGACCGGCGACAGCATCGAGGTCGGCCAGCGCCACGCCATGCTTTTCGAGCGCGTCCAGAACGCAGCGCATGCGCATTTCGCGCTGCCCGCCGACGCTCCCGTGCGCGTCCAGTTCACTGCGCGCATGGCGGATGGTCTCGGTTATAACCTCGTTCTCATTATCGTATACGGATACTTTGGTCGAGGTGGACCCCGGATTGATCACCAGTATTTTATATAAGCGCGTCTGATCGTTTTGCGACATACAAAAGCCCGTGCGCCGGGCCAAGCACATAACGAAATTAAACTTCGCATGGGCTTCGCACCAGCCCTTTCCGTTTTTTGGTATTCCATGCGCTCAAGCCCATGCGCCGGACCAGGCACATAGCGAAATTAAACTTCGCATGGGCTTCGCACCAGCCCTTTCCGTTTTTAGTATTCCTCACTCATAAAACCACCCAAATACACAGCCGCCCGGAACCGCAAATCCGCCGCGCCTTAAGAGGCGCGGCGCCATAGCGCAAACCTGCGCTATGCCCTGACGACAAGCCGTCAGGGAAGATTTGCGGCATTTAGGGGCGCCGGTTTAAACCGGACCCCGTTCAACCTCGTCATCGCGTCTTTTAAGGGCCACCGTTCCGGTCCGCGCGATATCGACAAGCCCACCTTCAACGAACACCGGCAGCCAGCCGTCCAGCTCGCCATCTTCACAGCACAGGGTGTAAATGCAGCTGTCACTATCGGGCTCCTCTGCGAGTATGGCGCCGAATGCTGTCACAATCTTCTCCCTGAACGCCTCAGTTGCGCCTCGGAAGCGCAGGATGGCGAGCTCGCGGGCAATCTGGTTATCCGCTTCAAAAACCGCGATATCACGCACACAGCTCTGGCGGCCCAGTTTATCCAGAACCGATTCAAAGCTGTGGTGGCGGCACTCAAGGCAAATCGTCAGGCGCGATATCTCCGGCAAAGCCGTCTGCGCGACGGCCAGCGAGCGGATATTCCATCCGGCGCGGCGGATGAGCGCCGTTATCCGTGTTAAAACTCCAAATTCATTGTCCACCATCAGGGTGAAAACCTGGGAACGATCCCCCTTCACCGCCCGTCGCCCCCCATACTGCCGTTATAATCATTGAAGCGGATAATCGCCGCGGCTTCCAGCCGCGGCGTCCGGCGGGCAGGCTCGCTCTGCGGGTAACCAATCCCGATGATCAGCGCCGGCTCAAGGTGCGGCGGAATATTCAGCGTTTCACTGACTACGTCTTTTCTAAACCAGCCCATCATAATAGACCCGAGTCCCATGGCCGTTGCGGCCAAACATATATTCTCAGCTGCGATGCCGATATCCATATCGGGCCGGTTATGCCGCGAAAGCAGCAGACGCTGCTTGTCGTTGGGATTGCGCGGCGGATGCCCGACAATAACGATGTAGGCCGGAATCGTGTGGGCAAATGTGTTGACGCGGACATCCTCGTCGCTTAAGGCAGCGGCCACAGCGGCGCATTTCTGAGGATTGTCCACCGCAACAAACACCCAAGGCTGCAAATTGCAGGCCGAAGGCGCGCTGCGCCCGGCTTCGGCGCAGGCAATCAGTTTTTCACGTTCCAGCGGGCGCGGCGCGTATTTCCGGCAGCTGTAGCGCCGGGACAGGGCTTCATTCAGTTCCATATTCTCTCCTGTAATATCGTTATAAACAATTTATTATGTGTAAACATAAACCACGGGACAACGGCCAATGCGGTTTTGTCGCGGTGAGTCAGCCCAACCGCGTTTGCAGCCATGCCACCCCGACGCCAAACATATCCCGCACCCAATAGGATGGGAACAGGCCCCAGGGCGTATACGACGACAGCGCGTAAAAATCAGGAATATTCTCATAGTCGCTCGACGCGAAAATTGACGCGCGCAGCTGGTGAAAGCTGTCCGTCACGATTACAACAGGCACGTCCGGCTCGATGAATCCGGCGGAGAGGCGGAAATTCTCCCGCGTGTTTGTGGACGCATCCTCCACCTTAATCCTGTCCGGCGCAATGCCGAGACCCTCGAGGTAAGCCGCCATTACATGGGCTTCGGGATAATCTTCATCCAAGCCCTGCCCGCCTGTGACCACGCAGACGGCGCTCTCATTTTCCCTCAGGTAAACCGCCGCCACATTCAGCCTGCGCCTTAGCATTAAGGACGGCTGATTGCCAGTCACTTTGGCCCCGAGCACCACCACCGTCGCCGCCCCCTCTGTCGGGGGATCGTCAAACCAGGCCTTATAGGCCATTATAGCGGATACCGTGAGACAGTATAAAATGAAAAGCGCGGCCAGCACAGCCAGAAAATTTCTGAGAACCGGCGCGCGCTCAAGCAGCCGCCACGCGGTCGGCAGGAGAAAAAAGAAGGCCGCGAACGCGTAAAGCGCCGCAGTACCTATGTTAAAGATGCCGTAAAACAGGGGAATAATCGCGCAAACGAGGAATAGAGACGCCAGGACATAGCTGATTATTTTAGTCAAATCATTCTCCAGAAAATTAAAAATTAAGCAATCATACAAGGCTGTTAATAAACCTCCCCGCTGCAAAGCCGCGGGGAATCACTATTACATGGACCATTAAGGCGTTCCATAACGCCACGACGGAGCGAAAAGGCCACTAAGACTGTTGGTTTTTAAATAGAGTGACTATAACACTCCCATATTGCTGTGGCAGCTCTATTTTAACACGGATTCACGTCCAAGAACTGTTAATAAATTGTGAACAAACTATAAAGTTCTTGAATTTTTTAGATTAGGGCTTGATTTTTGAAAAAAAAAGAATAAAATGGTCTTAGCACTCAGAGATGATGAGTGCCAAACCGCTCATCATATTAATCAATTCAGGAGGAAAAAAACATGACAATCAAACCACTTGCGGATCGCGTCGTTATTAAGATGCTTGAAGCGGAAGAGACAACAAAAAGCGGCATCATCCTTGCCGGTTCCGCCAAAGAAAAACCCCAGATAGCGGAAGTCATGGCTGTCGGCCCCGGCGGCCTTGTGGACGGCAAAGACGTCGACATGTATGTCGAGGTTGGCGACAAGGTGCTCACAAGCAAGTATTCAGGCACCGAAGTCAAGATTGACGGCGAGGAATATACAATCGTCCGTCAGAGCGATATCCTTGCCATCGTAGAATAAGCGTTTGCAATTTTGAAAAGAATTTAGGAGGACTGACCAGTTATGGCTAAAGACATTATTTACGGCGAAGACGCCAGAAAATCCCTGCAAACCGGTCTTGACAAGCTTGCCGACACCGTTAAGATCACATTAGGCCCCAAAGGCCGCAATGTCGTGCTCGATAAAAAGTTCGGCGCGCCCCTCATCACCAATGACGGCGTCACGATCGCCAAGGAAATCGAGCTTGAGGACGCGTTTGAAAACATGGGCGCGCAGCTCGTCAAGGAAGTCGCCACCAAGACAAATGACGCGGCCGGCGACGGCACCACCACCGCTACCCTGCTGGCTCAGGCGCTTGTGCGCGAGGGTATGAAGAACGTGGCGGCCGGCGCCAATCCCATGGATATCAAACGCGGCGTGCAGAAGGCCGTCGACGCCGCTGTCGACGCAATCAAAAAGAATTCCCAGAAAGTGTCCGGTTCCGAGGATATCGCCAGGGTCGCCACCGTCTCCGCGGGCGACGAGGAAGTCGGCAAACTCATTGCCGAGGCGATGGATAAAGTCAGCGCCGACGGCGTCATCACCATCGAGGAATCCAAAACAGCCGAGACCTATACGGATGTTGTCGAAGGCATGCAGTTTGACCGCGGCTACATCACCCCTTACATGGTCACGGATACGGAAAAGATGGAAGCCGTTATCGACGACGCTTACGTTCTGATAACAGATAAGAAAATTTCCTCCGTTCAGGAAATCCTTCCCTTGCTCGAGCAAATTGTCCAGTCCGGCAAAAAGCTCGTCATCATCGCTGAGGATGTTGAGGGCGAGGCCCTTTCCACTTTGATTGTCAACAGGCTGCGCGGCACGTTTACCTGCGTCGCCGTCAAAGCGCCCGGCTTCGGCGACCGCCGCAAGGAGATGCTCAAGGATATCGCCATCCTGACAGGCGGCAACGTCATCACCGAGGAGCTTGGCCTCGATCTTAAAGACGCCACCATGGACGATCTCGGACGCGCGAACAAAGTTGTCGTGCAGAAAGAGAACACAATCATCGTGGACGGTTCCGGCGACAAGAAGGCCATTGCCGACCGCGTTGCCCAGATCCGCAACGAAATCGAGATATCCACAAGCGAGTTTGACAAAGAGAAGCTTCAGGAGCGCCTCGCGAAACTGGCCGGCGGCGTCGCCGTCATCAAAGTCGGCGCGGCCACCGAAGTGGAAATGAAAGAAAAGAAACTGCGCATCGAGGACGCGCTCGCGGCCACAAAGGCGGCGGTTGAGGAAGGCATCACAGCCGGCGGCGGCATCGCGCTGCTCAACGTTGTGCCCGATGTGAAAAAGCTGCTTGACGACGCTCAGGGCGACTTCAAAACCGGCATCAACCTCGTTCTTAAAGCCATTGAGGAGCCGATTCGCCAAATCGCCACAAACGCGGGCCTCGAAGGGTCCGTCATCATCAACAATATCATCGCTGAGAACAAGGTTGGCTACGGCTTTGACGCTCAGAATGAGCAGTACGGCGATATGATCGCCCTGGGTATTGTCGATCCCGCCAAAGTCTGCCGCAGCGCGCTGCAGAACGCCGCTTCCGTCGCGGCTATGGTGATCACCACCGAGTCCCTCGTCGCCGACATCAAGGAAGAAGCGCCTCCGGCTATGCCCGCGGGCGGCGGCATGGGCGGCATGTATTAATCGCAAGCTCACTCAGTCATTCTTTTTCCATATCTCGCTTATGTACGACAGCCCAGGGCTTAAGCCCTGGGCTGTTCTCATTATTTACCCAATTACTTATGAAATAACAGGCTTCAGCGCCCATCAAAATTCGACGACTACATCTTTGTTAATATAAACATAACATAAATATTGCAAAAAAAGACATATTCCCTTAAAATATGATTATAAGCAAGCAACTTTAATATAAATCGCATCGAAAAGTTGCGTCACAACATGTGGAAAGAATATCACCTAGTGTTTTGGCACACTATGTTTTTAGGAAAAGTTGTCGCCGCCAGCGGCTTGCGGAACAAGGCGGAGGACGAAAGCAGGCTGACGCCTGGTGAGGACGACAACGCAGTAACGTGAGTTGCTGGCGAGCGGCAACCCTAAAGTT
>JAITVU010000354.1 GCA_031285645.1 Oscillospiraceae bacterium
CTTTCGAACGCGCGCGGGGTGGGGCACTGAGCCGCGCGCGTCAGAGAGCGCCCACAATTTTATTTTGCCCTTTTCCGCTTGCTTGTGGGCGCGAGCCAGATTCGAGCGCCGCAGCGCGATTATCGGACTCACGCACAAAGCCCGCACGCGCGCGGTTAGTCTTTTTTATTGAGAGCGCGAGAACGCTCTGAGACGTTATGTTCACTGCCGTTGACGTGTGTCAAATCCCCGCGTGTACACGGCACGATCATGCGGGGGTTAGGGGGCGGCGGGGAGCCCCCTTTACGTCTTTTGGTTCCTTTGTGACGAGACAAAGGAACTGCCCGTCGCGGCATAAGCGACAAGCCAAGCCGCACGGCCATACCGTGCAAAACACCGCGGCGTTACGTATGAGGGTCTGTTTTTAACTTATTCCACTATAATCTGTTTCACACTATGCAAATTAAGACTACCTGACCTCAGCTGTCCCGTCCAAGGAAGCGCACCAGAGCCGCAAACAGCGTCTCCATTTCCACGGGTTTTGAAATATGGGCATTCATGCCGTGCTCAAGAGCTTTGGTCATATCCTCTTTGAATGCGTTGGCCGTCAGGGCCAGAATGGGCACAGTCCCGGCGTCGGCCCGATTCATATTGCGAATAATGTCCGACGCCTCATAACCGTCGAGGTTGGGCATCTGGACATCCATGAGAACGATGTCGTAATAATACGGCCGCGAAGCGGCGAACATGTCAACCGCTTCCTGTCCGTCGGATGCCTCGTCTATCGCGAGTCCCGAACCTTCCAGCATTGAGAGTATGATCATGCGGTTGATCTCAACGTCATCCACAAGGAGCATGCGTTTGCCGGTCAATTTGCCTGTGACGTCGGAAACGGCATCGTGGCCGCTCAGATCGGCGTCTGTTTCGATAAACCACAACTGGAAACTGAATTCGCTGCCCTCGCCGAGTGTTGAATCGAGCTTGATGTCGCCGCCGAACAGCCGCACGATATTCCGGCTGATGGCAAGCCCCAGCCCGGTGCCGCCGTATTTGCGCGATACGGTTCTGTTGCCCTGCTCAAAGGGTTGGAAAATCGTGTCTCTCTGTTCATCCGCCACACCGATGCCGTTATCCTTCACAGAGAAGCCGATCAATGTTTTGCCGCTATCCCGGTCAAGCTTGCGGATGGAAAATGTGATCATGCCGCACTCCGGCGTAAATTTAACGGCGTTGCCGAGCAAATTGATCAACACCTGGCGCAGGCGGAGCGCGTCGGACAGGAAAGCAGGCGTGTCAAATGTGTCAAATTCAGTGATGAAACTGATGTTTTTCTCATCGCATCGCGGCTGTATCATGGACACGACGGTTGCGGCGAGTTTGGACAGGTCCATCGCCTCGGCGGAAAGCTCAATTTTTCCGGCCTCAATTTTGGAAATGTCGAGGATATCGTTTAAAAGCCCCAGCAAGTGCTGGCTTGAGGCCTCAATTTGATCAATGTGATTTTCAACTTCGCCCGGTTCGTTCCCGTCTCTGAGTTCCTCCAACTTTTTCTGGACGATATTGGTGATGCCGATGATGGCGTTCATCGGCGTGCGGATTTCGTGGCTCATCCGGGCGAGAAAATCCCCTTTATGCATGCTGGCCACATTGGCGTCGTTGACCGCTTTTTCAAGCTGAAGCTGGGTGTGGCGCAGTTCGTTTTCAATGGAAACGCGGGCGCTTACATTGCGCGCGAATCCGAGCAGGCCGGTCAAATTGCCGTTCGAGTCATAGATGGGCGTGCGCACGGAATCAAGAGATTCCTCATGCCCGTCGGCGAAGACAACCGTGTCTTCGGAGTAGAGCGGGGTGCGGGATGAAATGGCCTCCTCGTCGCTTTTAAGGAAGGCGTGCGCTATCTCCGCAGGCAGGATGTCGTGCGCCCGTTTGCCCGGAAAGGCCTCGGGCGGCAGTCCGGCGATGGAGGAGAAGCGCGGATTGACAGTGAGGTAGCGCCCGTCGGCGTCCATATACCAGATCAGGTCCGGGGAAGCGGAGAACACTTTGTCGAGCAGCGTGCGCTGCTCCTCGATTTTCATCTGTTCCCTGACCATATCAGTTACATCCAATGTCTCGATAATATAGCCGTTGTTATTGCCGTTTTTATCCAGAAGATAACTGGCGCTGCCCTTGATGTAACGGTCGGTGTCGGCGTCAAAATATATTTCGGTCTCGCGTCCCTGTTCAAGCGACGTGATGGGGTCATACTGCGAATTGGCGGGATATACGCTGGTTTCCCTGTAGTCTGTGCCCACGATTTGCTCCAGGGACATTTTGCATAAGGCGAGGCCGTAGCTGTTCATGTAGATAACCCGGCGGTTCATTGTGGTGATGGCCAGAGGATTTTTAATGCTGTCCTCGACGCTGTTTGCCATGTCGTCAAAGGAATCGGCCAGCGTGCCGAACTCATCCTTGACAGGCGCGTTAAAGCGAAATTGCCGCTCGCCGGTGCGAAAACGCGATATGCCCTTTATCAGCGCCGTGATGCTGCCTGTGAAGGAGGAAGCGACAAGTATGGCGATCATCACGACAAGAACGATGAGGACGGACATTGTGCCCATCAGTTGCACAAAGGTTTCGGAGAGATTTTGCCCGATGGTGGCGACAAGTTTCGTCTCGGTTTCGGCAGCGGGGCGCGTGAAGTCCTCGAGTCCCGAGCCGATGGCCACGAATCCAAAACCGCGCCTTGAATAATTGTTCGCTTCACTGGGGGCGTACTGGCCGGTGTAATAGGGTATGGCGCCGGCCGTGTTGAGCTTGTAAAGACCGCTCCACAGAATATAAAAGGAGCCCGATCCGCCATGCTGCGTCAAATCCATCCAGCCTGTGCACTGCGGCGCGTTATTGAGAAAACGGCCGTCCAGGCCGACAAATCCCTCTCTTGTCAGCAGAGGCGCAGGCGTTTTTTCGCGGCTTTGGTTATCAAACCACGGCAAATTGGCAGTAAATTCATACCATTTTGACACGCCGCTTTGCTGCCACGCGTCATAAATCGAACTCTCCAGCCAGGGAATTTGAGGGTCGCCGCTCTCTGGATCGTACCCGACAATGGAGTGGTGGCGCGGATGGCAGATGCTGCGGCAGTTGTAATCCCATATAAAGGCGTAGTTTCCGTCAAAGGCGCTGGGGAGTTGTGTGTAGCGCTCATTCATGGGTGTGATGCGGTCGACAAATTCCATGATGTGATCATGGTTCAGGGCGAACGTGACATAGCCGGTCACATTACCGTTTGCATCGGCGACGGGCGTGGCAAAACGCACAATTCCTTCAAAACGTGTGCCGTTTGGATTTTCCTTTCCGGCATAAGCCTGCTCTTCAGGCGCGTAAGGGATATCGTACCCACGGGTTTCCGCGGCGTTTTTGACGGTTTCGGGCGTGTACATGCCGATATAATTTGTGCCGACATAAGCGCCGATGACGTCGGAGACGTAGATGTCGCCCGGCTGCATCCGCAGCAGTTGATCAAAATAATTTTCGGCTTTAATATAGGTGTTGGCTTTTAAAGATACATTTTTCTTTTCGCCTGACAACGGATGCCTTACCTTGGTGGAGTCCGGCGCGACATACTTGACCTGTTCGACGCCGTCCAGGCCGATAAACGTGATCTCATCGTAAAGCGGGACATCTTTGTAGGTGAACAGCTCAGGCGCGCGGTAATGGAAACCGTCCATATCGTTATTCTCGCTGTTGGTCGAAAGGCCGCCGTCTTCAAGGCGCTCGACCGGTTTTGCCGGCATCCAGCTCTGGCCGTCGGCGGAAAGGACCCAGTCTCCGGGCTCGATGACGCGGCCGGTCCTGTTCTCGGAAAAATGACGGAAATTCTCCTCGGTTGGTTCTATTGTCGCGAGATACCGCAAATCGTCGTCACGCGCGTAAAGAAACGCGGCGACCCGGTTGGCGGTATCGGTGGTCATGCGCTCAATATTTTCCACGGCGCTGTTGTTGAGGGCGTCAGACGAGTCGGTTACGGCGATAGTGCGCAATTCTTCTCCCAGAACTGTAATTTGCTGCCAGGCAAAAAGTGTGAGCAGCACAAGCGGCACAACCATTGCCGCCAGAAAGATGGCGATCAGCTTAATTCTGATGCCGATCCCAAGGCGGGCGAGCAACCTTTGAAAGGAGATGCTGACGCGTGTGTAAAAGCGCTTCATGAAATATCACTCCATTATTGCCTTGCGGCAATGATAGTGGAATTATAGCTGTATAAGCTTAAAATTGCGACACAATTTTAAATACGCGGCAAACGCCGCGCTATAAAAACATAATTATTGGCAGGCTAAACGGCATTTGTTATGATGACCTGTTCCTTTTCCATTAACAAAACCGTCACGCTGACCATTCGACCGCGCGGCGTTTAAAACGGTGCTCATTTGCCCGACACCGGTCGCTTTAAAAAAGGCTACTGGCAATGTATGCTATTTATTATAACCTTCCTCTGCCGATGTTGCAAGCATAACGGCCGGATATTCAGGGTATCGGTATACAGCTTTTGACGCCGCCGGCACATTGAATAATCTTCATTTTCATTGTGTGGCAAAGTTCTTTGCCACTGATCGCCTCTTTTATTTCTATCATTCGGACAATAATATCATATCTATCATAAAAATATATAAGAATCCGGTAATTTTACAGTACCTTTACGCAAGTTCCTATGGTAAAATGTATAGAAACAGATTCTATTGCAACAGGGAAGATGATTTACTATTAGGGAGGTTATGTCACAATGCCAGATTTTAAACATTTGGACGCGCTTCTTCAGGATTTCATCCAAAACGGCTTGCCGGGCTGCGGATGCGCCGTTGCGAAGGACGGCAAAGTGCTGTATGAGGGTTATCACGGCTTCGCGGATATTGAAACGGCCAGACCCGTTGGGCCGGACACGGTATACCGCC
The DNA here is from genome assembly GCA_031285645.1 of Oscillospiraceae bacterium. Classification (GTDB taxonomy): domain Bacteria; phylum Bacillota; class Clostridia; order Oscillospirales; family Ruminococcaceae; genus WRAV01. The sequence continues at coordinate 4,911 of JAITVU010000354.1, forward strand.
TGTTTTCAATGACAAAGGTGGTTATTTGTACGGCCGCCATGATGCTCTACGAGCGGGGGAAATTCCTGCTCAGTGACCCGCTCTACGCGTACATACCGGAATATCGGAAGTCCACAGTCGCCCTCACGAAGCCCAACGGGTCGGTTGAGCTGGTCGCGGCAAAAAAACCGATGCTTGTGCGCGACGCTTTTACGATGGCTGTGGGGCTGCCCCATCCGATGGGTGAATCCTATACGGCGAGAGCCATGGCGAAAGTGCGGGAGGAACTCGCAGGAAAACACGGTAAATTTGACCTGGAAACGGATACCAAAGCCATGGCCGGCGTCCCCATCGCCTTTGAGCCCGGCTCCCATTTTCTTTATGGCTACGGGCATGATCTCGTGGCGCGCCTGATCGAGGTCGTATCGGGCAAGACGGTCGGCGCGTTTCTAAAGGATGAGATTTTCGCTCCGCTTGCGATGAAAAGCACGGGTTACCGTTATTTCGGCGACATCAGGGAGCGCATGATATCGCTTTACGAAAAAGCGGACAACGGCTCATGGTTAAAGATTCCCGGTATGCAGGATGACCTGCACGAACCAGACGCTATTTTTGAACGCGGCGGCGCCGGCCTTTTTTCCACTGTCTCGGACTATCTTGTCTTCACGCAGATGCTGGCAAATGGCGGTATGTATAAAAAAGAGCGGATTATCGGTCGCAAAACTATCGACCTGATGCGTCAAAACCAGCTGGGCGAGCAGCAATTGCGCGATTTTGCCGGCGTTTATAACGCGGGCTACGGTTATGGCCTCGGCGTGCGCACCATGCTCGACCGGGCGGCGGGCGGCGCCAACAATTCGTCCGGCGAGTTTGGCTGGACCGGCGCATTGGGCACGTGGACAGCCATTGACCCGGCGGAAGGCGTGTCTGTTGTGTATATGCATCAGACAAAACCCAACATGGAGGAATATCACCATTTGCGCGTGCGCGCGGCGGCTTTCGGCGGCTTGGACTGAGGTCCGCGCGTCGGCGCTCATCCGCAGGCCGTATTTACAAATAATTTTTGGCGTGATACACTGTAACAGCATTCGATATTCATATAAAAATCAGGAGGTCCTTTATGCCTAAAGATTTGTCCAATAAAACGCTTGGTATTATCCATGCGGCCGTCTTCACCGCCGCGTCGCTCGAACCCATCGCGCGGTCGGTGATGCCGGATGTCAGCATCATGCACGCGGGCGACGACACCGTGCAGCGCGACAACCTCGCAGCGCCCGTGGGCACTATTCCAAAGGTCAATTTTTATAAGTTCGCCACATTCGCGCGCTTTTTTGAGGACGCGGGCATTGATTTGATCGTTTTGGCCTGCTCGACTTTCAATCAGGCGGTCGAGTACGCGAGGCCGATGATCAAGGTGCCGATGCTGCAGATCGACAGGCCGATGATGGAAAAGGCCGTATCCTGCGGCAAAAAGATTGGCCTGATCGGCACTCTGCCGTCGACGATGCCGTCCTCAGAGCGCCTGCTGCG
>JAITVU010000256.1 GCA_031285645.1 Oscillospiraceae bacterium
CAATGCCGATACGCTCAACCGCGATATCCGCGGCCAGGTGGGCCAGCTTGCCGAGATGGCGAATACAGGGCGTTTTTCGGGGGCCCGGCAAGTGCGGACCGAACTTGTGAGCCTGCTCAATCGCAGGCAGGTCGCAACGGCGAAAGTCGACAATTTTTCCCCGCGCATTGAAGCGCTTGAACGCGAGTACGCGCAGCTGGAGCAGGGTACCGCCGGAGAACGCGTCGTATCGGCCCAGGCCCCGGTATCGGGCTATTTTGTCAAAGGCATCGACGGATACGAGCAGTACCTGAGCACTAAAGTGGTCGGCCAGTACGGCATGCAGGATTACATACAGGCGATCCGCGGCGGTATTGACGCGCCGCAAAGCGTCTCCTTGGGCAAAATGCTCACCAACCAGATCTGGTATTTTGCCGCCGCCGCCAAGCGCTACAACACCGAGCATGTTAAAGCCGGGCAGAGCGTGGCGCTGGAGTTCCCCCACCTCGCCGTCAAGGTGCCGGCTGTTGTGACGGATCTGCTCACAGAAAACAAGTCGGACGACGCGGTTATCCTGCTCGAGTGCAACCAGCTATCGTCCGATATTGTCAATTTGCGGCGGGAGGACGCCACGCTTCACTTTACCGATTATACGGGCCTTCGCATCAACACGGCCAGCCTGCGCTTCCAAAACGGCCAGACGGGCGTGTTTGTTTTGGAAGACAATACGGTGCGGTTTAAGAAAATAAAACCCATATACGAGGAACAGGGCTTTATTTTGTCCGAAATCAATATCATTGACACACCCGGTTACGACAAGGAGGCCGTCAGCCTGTTCGACCAGGTGATCAGCAAGGGGATTGTATATGACGACCAGCCGATTCAGTGATATAGGCGAAAACCTGAAGGGCATCAGGCACAATATCGAAGAAGCCGCCGCCGCGGCCAATCGGGATCCCGCCGCGGTGACGATGATGGCCGTGACAAAAACGGTCTCCGCCGAGGATGTCAACGCGGCCATTCGTCAGGGTGTGACAGTGCTGGGCGAAAACAGGGCGCAGGAATTGCTGGGCAAATATGACGCTTATGAGCGGGAGAATTGCGAAATACATTTTATCGGCCATTTGCAGAGCAACAAAGTGCGGCAGATTATCAACAAAGTTTCCATGATCCAGTCGGTGGACAGCCTGAAGCTTGCCAGTGAAATAGGCCGGCAGGCGGTGGCTGCCGGCGGAGTATTGGATGTCCTGATAGAGGTGAATATCGGCGGCGAAGCGTCCAAATCGGGGGTGTTGCCCGCCGCCGTCCCCGATTTCGCGATGGAAATTGATGGGCTTGAGGGCCTCAGGCTGCGCGGATTGATGACAATCCCGCCGATATGTGATAAAATAGAAGAGAGTGAGCGCTATTTTGAGCGCGCACGCAAACTATTTGTTGACATGAAGGATAAAAACAGAGATAATAGGGCTATTGATATTTTATCAATGGGCATGTCCGGCGATTATCCCGCCGCGATCCGGCAAGGCGCCACCCTTATTCGCTTGGGTACGGCTTTGTTTGGGGCCCGCCACTACATTTGAGAACGCGTAACCCCGTGCGCATGCGCGGGCCCGGCAGGAATCCGGGTTCAGGGCATGCCGGTTGACTATAGATTGTATATGCCAGGGAAAGAGTTTTTGGGATTGCCGCACTTTATGGAGGTTACAATGGGTATTGTAGATAAATTTAAGAATTTCATCGGATATCCGGACGACGGCTATTATGAAGAGGATGAAAACGCTTCCGAGGAAGCGCAGGTCAATGATTTTCCCCAGCCGTCCGCCGAGTATACAATGGGGGACAAGCGGTCCAACAAAGTTGTGAATATTCACGCCACAACGCAGCTTCAGGTCGTTCTGGTCAAGCCCGAGCGCTTTGAGGACGCGAGCGGGATTGCCGATCACCTGAACGCCAAACGCACCATTGTGCTCAACCTTGAATCCGCGAACAAAGACGTCACGCGCCGGCTCATCGATTTTCTCAGCGGTGTGGCTTATGCCAACAACGGCCAAATCAAGCGCGTTGCGAACAGCACCTATATTATCACACCCTACAATGTGGGGATTATGGGCGACCTGCTCGACGAACTTGAGAGCAGCGGCGTATTCTTTTAAAGTCCGCGGCCTGTTTTTCAGGTATGCGGCGGGGAGTTCTATGAATCTGGCGTCTGTCACGGAGGAGGAAAAGCTCCTGTTGCGCAGGCTCGGCGACCTTGCCGACCTTGCCGCACAGAGGAACACACCGCGTTTCTCCTTCTTTTTAAGCGAGGGTCAGCTGTTGCTCGCCCAAGCTTTTGTGGAGCAAAACCATATAGAAAACGCCATGTTTTATGGCGGATACGATGGGGCCGCGCGAAAGGCGTGCGGCTTTTTTCCACATTATGACGATCCTGAAGCCGGTCATTTCCCCATTACACCGCTGACACTCACTTTTATGAAGGAAAAAAAGCTGACGCACCGCGATTTTCTCGGCTCGCTTATGGGGCTCGGCATTAAAAGGGAGAGTGTCGGCGACATTTTAGCGTCGGAGGGCCGGTGTATCCTCTTTTTACTCGACAGCATCGCCCCTTTTGTAATGCAGGAGCTGATAAAGGTGGGGAATACAGGCGTTAAGTGCAGCCAGGGCTTTGACGCGGCGCACATCCCGCAGCCGGAATTCACCACGCTGTCGGGCACGGTGAGTTCGCTCAGGCTCGACAGCCTTGTCAAATTGGCGACGGGGCTTTCCAGGGAGAAGAGCGCTGTTTTGATTCGCGGCGGCACTGTCCGCCACAATCACAGTGAGACACAGAATATCTCCCAGTCCTTTAACGTCGACGATACGCTCAGCATACGCGGCTACGGGCGCTTCATCGTGGACGCGGTCGGCGCGCCCACTCGCAAGGGACGGCTTCCGGTGCGTATTCTTAAGTATATTTAATCGAAAAAATCATGGCCGCAAGGGTCTCGGGGGTTTGTGACAAGCACCTGATGAGTCGACGGTTATGTGATCGCTATATAGTCACATAGGTTTAAAACTATATCAGTTTTAAACTTTGCCCGCTGTCATGCATCGCGTGGATATGACGTATGCAGCAGGTATAGGCCGCTTCGCGGCGCGCGGCGTTTGCCGCGTATTTAAAATTGTTTTAAAATTTTAAACTTATACAGCTATAGTTTGCCATGTTCGTAATTTTTGCAGGGAGGGTAAAAAAATGACTCCTAATGATATACGCAACAAGCAGTTTGAACGCAGTATGAAGGGCTACAAGCCGGATGAGGTCAACGCTTATCTGGAAGAAGTGGCCGACACATTGGCTTCGGTGGTGCGCGAGCGCGCGGAGCTTCAGGAAAAGCTGGAAGTACTCGCCGAAAAGCTGGAGGAGTATCGGGGCGATGAGGAGAGTTTGCGCGCGGCGCTGATCGGCGCGCAGAAATTGGGCGACAGCGTGGTGAAGGAAGCCAAGAGCAAAGCCGACGCCATTTTGGCGGAGGCGTCGCACAAAGCCGACAATATCGTCGGGGACGCCAAGCGGAACATGGACGCGGAAGCGTATGCGCTGAGCAAAATGAAGCTTGAGGTCGCTAAATTTAAGACGCAGATTCTCAATATGTACAAAAAACAGGTGGAGCTGATTAACGCGATTCCCTATGATGAGGGGAATCTGCCGCCCATGCCGCCCGGCCCGGCCCAGAAAATCAAGGATGATATTCCCCCCGAAGTCGTCGAGGAAGTGCAGGCCGTGGAGGAGGAAATCAAACTTGAATATGAGCAGGTGACGGACGAGGCGGGCGACACCTTTCCCCAGCGCGGGTCGCGCTTCGGCACGCTGCGCTTCGGCGAGGATTATGAACTGAAGCGCAATGAATAGAGCATATGGAATTTGTTTGGGCAAGTTTTGCCCATCCAATAATTACGGATATGGCAGCTCATCAATATATTGTATATTGTGATAATTGCACCGACTCAATAAATCCGGCCCGCTCTTGGATAAAGGATATAAAGGGCGGAAAACAAGGAGAGTAGACAAAACATGCCGCAGGACTATAACCAAACCCTCAATTTGCCTAAAACCGATTTTCCCATGCGCGCGGGGTTGCCCCAACGGGAGCCCGATATGCTGGCGCAGTGGGAGGAAAACCGCCTCTACTACAAGATGGTGGAAAACAACAGGGATAAACCTGTTTACGCCTTCCATGACGGCCCGCCCTACGCCAACGCCGATATTCATCTGGGCACGGCGCTCAACAAAGTGCTCAAGGATATCATCGTGCGCCATAAAAACATGACGGGCTACAAAACGGCCTATGTGCCCGGATGGGATACGCACGGCCTGCCGATCGAGCTTAAAGCCATCAAAGAGCTGGGTCTCGACAGCGTCTCCGATCCTGTGGAGCTGCGCAGGCAGTGCCATGAGTTCGCGCTGTACCATGTGGAGAACCAGAAAAAGCAGTTTAAACGTCTTGGCACGCTCGCGGACTACGACAATCCCTATTTAACGCTTAAACCGGAATATGAAGCCCTTCAGATTGAGATATTCGGCGCAATGGCCAAGAAGGGCTATATATACAAAGACCTCAAATCCGTGTACTGGTGCCCGGAATGTACGACCGCTCTGGCGGAGGCCGAAATTGAGTACGCGGATGACCCGTGCGACTCCATTTATGTCAAATTCCAGATCACGGAAGATAAGGACGGCGTTTTAGCGGGCATGGGCGCCGCGGATCTCAGCAAAACCTATGTTGTGATCTGGACCACCACCACATGGACATTGCCCGCCAATCTCGCGACCTGCCTGGGCCCTGATTTTGAGTATGTTGCCGTAGCGGCCGGCGATAAGTATTACATCATGGCGAAGGAACTGACGGCGGCCACAATGAAAGCCGCGGGCATCGAGAGTTATGAGATTCTGGGCAGCGCCAAGGGCAAGGACCTTGAGTTTGTCAAGTACCGGCACCCTTTCCTGGACCGTGTTTCCCCTTTAATCGTGGGCGATCATGTCACGCTTGAGTCCGGCACCGGGTGCGTGCATACGGCGCCTGGCCACGGCGTCGAGGACTTTGAGGTCTGCTCAAAGTTTTATCCTGAGATCGGCTGCGTTGTGCCTGTGGACGACCACGGCAAAATGACGGCCGAGGCAGGCAGCTTTATCGAAGGCCTCACCACCGGAAAGGCCAACGGGGTCATCCTTGAGCATCTCAAAGAGACGGGCAATCTGCTGGCCGTGCAGAAAATAGAGCACCAATACCCGCATTGCTGGCGCTGCAAGGAGCCCATTCTCTTCCGCGCAACCGAGCAGTGGTTCTGTTCGGTCGAGGATTTTAAGAAGGAGACGCTCGAGCAGATCGAGACAGTCACATTCTATCCCGAATGGGGTAAAGGGCGCATGCGCGGTATGGTCGAGGACCGGAACGCGTGGTGCATCTCGCGCCAGCGCGTTTGGGGCGTGCCGATACCGGCCTTTTACTGTTCGGATTGCGGCGACTACTTCTTTACGGACGAGAGCATCGGGGCCGTGAAAGAGCTGTTCCGCGCGGAAGGATCCGACGCCTGGTATAAAAAAACAGCGGAAGAAATCCTGCCGGATGGCTTTGCCTGTCCGCATTGCGGCGGTAAGCACTTTACAAAAGATACGGACATCATGGATGTCTGGTTTGATTCCGGCGTGTCCCACGCCGCCGTTATGGACAGCGGCGACTGGGCCGATCAGGAATGGCCCTGTGAGCTCTATCTCGAAGGGACCGACCAATACCGCGGCTGGTTCCAATCCTCATTGCTGACGTCCGTGGCCTGGCGCGGAAAGGCGCCTTACCGCAGTATTTGCACGCATGGCTGGGTTGTTGACGGCGAGGGCAAAAAGATGTCCAAATCCCTGGGCAACGGCATCGACCCTGTGGATATCACGGATGAATACGGCGCCGATATCCTGCGGCTTTGGGTGGCGTCCTCGGATTATCACGCGGATGTCCGCGTTTCAAAGGATATTCTCAAGCAGCTGTCTGAGGTGTACCGTAAAATCCGCAACACCGCGCGCTACATCCTTGGCAACCTCAGTGATTTCGATCCTGACACCGACAGCGTGGCGGACGGCAATCTGTTTGATTTGGATCAATGGGCTCTGGCTAAGCTGGATACGCTTTTGGCCAGATGCCGCGAAGCGTATGACAATTTCGATTTCCACATTGTCTATCATGCCCTGCACAATTTCTGCACCATCGACATGTCCAATTTCTATCTCGATGTGATCAAGGACCGCCTCTATGTTGAAAAGACTGCGAGCGTCGCGCGCCGCGCGGCTCAAACGGCTATGTACCGTATATTGGTGGGCCTCGATTTGCTCATAGCGCCCATCCTTTGTTTTACGGCCGAGGAGATTTGGGCCTTTATGCCGCGCTCAAAGGCCTTGAACCCCGATTCGGTGGTCTTCAATGAGATCCCAAATCCCGCCGGGAAGGCGGACGAGGCCTTCATGGCGCGCTGGGACCGCCTCATTGCCGTGCGCGGCGATGTCAACAAGGCGCTCGAGGTCAGCCGTACCGAGAAGAAAATCGGTAAATCCCTTGAAGCGAAGGTTACGCTTCACTGCGATGGGGATTTGTACGATTTCCTTGTTAAGGAAGCGGGCCAGCTTCACACCGTATTCATCGTTTCAAAAGTGGATGTTGTCAAGGGCGGGGGCGGCGATGTGCCCGGCGAGGTTGAGGGACTGGGTGTCAGCGTTGAGAGCGCCGCGGGCGGTAAGTGCGAGCGCTGCTGGAATGTCAGCGAGAGCGTCGGCGCCAATACGCAGCATCCCGCGCTGTGCGAG
>JAITVU010000356.1 GCA_031285645.1 Oscillospiraceae bacterium
AGACATCCGCGGTGGTTCACACCGGGTAGTATGGCGTGCCATCCTCATAGGCGAAGTGAAACCCGATGGTGCGCACCGGACCATGGTTGTTCTGCGCGGCGGGTACGACTTCGAAAGAACCCGTTTCGGTTTGACCCGAAAAAGTCCCCTGAACCGTAAACTGGTATGACCCGCAGAAGCCGGGCATAAAACGGACCTTGTAGACGCCGTTCCCGTCATAGAAGCCAAAAACGTCGACGGTTTCGTCACGGCCTGTAAAACGCGCGGCTATACTGTAATCGGTAAAGGGATTCCCGTCCTGTCTGCCGCGCAAAGACGCCTCAAAGACGCCCCAGCGTTCCACCTGTCGGCAATAATCCATATTCATTCAACCTCCGTATTTATTATAGCAAAAGTAAAAAATAACCGGAACGTTATTATTTACTTACTGCCGAATGCGGCGGGAATTTTAATGTCAATCTATTCCGCTTAATTATTCCCGCCGCTATAATGCGGGTACAGTTGCCTTAAAGCTGTAAGGCCCGGCGGTGATCGACGCGCCGGCGGACAGGGCGATTGCCTGTATGACTATTATAGCAACTGATTTTCTCTTTTGCTATAGCATGAGAGCCTGTTCTCATTTGTGAGAACAGGCTCTGAAGTCGGTTTAGCCAAGCGTGATTTCTGCGACCGAGCAGGCGGGGAGCGTGAAGCGGATGCCGTCCGCGGTGGATGTGATGTTGTTGAAAGGCTTTATGCATACGGTGTCGGGGGTGTCAAAGTCGTTTTTATCATCCGTTTTACCGGCCAGAAGCCTGCCGGAAACGGCGCCCGCGGCGGCGCCGACGAGAGCACATTCCATATCGGCTGTGTCCGTGGCGGAAAGATTGGTAATCGTCAGGCTGATCTTCCCGTCTTTTTCGGATGCCGTCGCCGAGAGGTTGGGGATGTTAAAGTCGCCCTCGCCGATTTCGCCCGTTTCGAGCCAGCTCCCGAGCAAAGTGGCGTCGTGATGGTTTTTGTAGAGGTCGAACACATGGTATGTCGGGGTGAGCAGCATCTTCGCGCCGTCGGTGAGGATGACCGATTGCAGCACGTTGACGGTCTGGGCGATGTTCGCCATGCTCACACGGTCACTGTGGGCGTTAAAGATATCCAGCGTCAAAGCGGCCACCATCGCGTCCCGCATGGTATTCTGCTGGTAGAGGAAGCCGGGATTTGTGCCGGGTTCGACATCATACCATGTTCCCCATTCGTCCACGATCAGATCAACTGTGTGCGCCGGGTCGTGCCTGTTCATGATCTGCAAATGGTTGGAGATGAGCTCCTCCATCTTAAAGGCTTTATGTAAAGTCTGGTAATATTTCTCAGTGGTGAAATCGGTGGCGCTGCCCTTGCTCTTCCATTCGCCCGGCACCGTGTAGTAGTGCAGGGAAATGGCGTCGGCGTATTTTCCCGCGATCTCCATGAACTTATCGGTCCACTCGTAATTGGCGCCGTTCGGCCCGCAGGCTATTTTATACAGCTTGTTGTCCCCATAGTTTCGCAGGTAAGTCTGATAGCGCCGGTACTCGTCGGCGTAATATTCGGGCCGCATATTGCCGCCGCAGCCCCAGTTTTCATTGCCCACGCAGAAGTACTTGAGTTTCCACGGCGCCGTCCGGCCGTTTTTTCCGCGCCATTCCGCCATGGGGGAGACGCCGTCAAACGTGATATATTCCACCCATTCGCTCATCTCCTGTACCGTGCCGCTCCCGACGTTGCCGTTTACGTACGGCTCGCAGCCGATCTGGGCGCAGAGCTCCATGAATTCGTGCGTGCCGAAGCTGTTGTCCTCGACCACGCCGCCCCAATGCGTGTTAATCATGCGCTTCCTGCCTTCGAGAGGGCCGACGCCGTCTTTCCAATGGTACTCGTCGGCGAAGCAGCCGCCCGGCCAGCGCAGGACCGGCGCTTTAATGTTTTTAAGGGCGTTTACAACGTCTGTGCGCATCCCCTTTACATTGGGAATATCCGACTGCTCCCCGACAAAGAGGCCGCCGTAGATACAGCGCCCCAAATGCTCCGAGAAATGGCCGTAGATGTTGCGGTTGATGACACTTTTCTTTTCGTTTGCGTTAATAACCAGCTTGTACATGTCTTTGCCGTCCTCCCCTGAATTTCTATTTATGATTTAAAGCACAGAAAATTGATTTTTTGTGCTTTTTTTCGCTTGTGCTGTTCATTTTTAAGCAATAATAATATTATATACTCTTGATCTCTTTTAAGCAATGATATAGAATATATATAATTGATTTTTCTGGTTTTTGGTGATGATTATGTTTAGCCTGATATCCTGCGGATTTCACTATGTACATCCCTCCGGCATTAAAATCGACAGGCCGGACGGCGCGGGAAACTATGCGTTCGTCTTCTTTAAAACGCCCGCCCGCGCCCTGCTTGAGGGGCAAATGATCCCGGTTTCGCCCAATTCGTATATTATGTACAGCCCCGACACGCCGCAGTTTTATTGCCACGATGAGCCGCCGTTTATTAATGACTGGCTGCACTGCGAAGGGGAAGATGTGGACGCTTTTTTTGAAAAGCTGGATTTCCCGATGGATGTGGTCGTCCCGGTCCACGAACCTCAGATGATATCCGGCAGCATACGCGAGCTCGGCGGTATATTGCGGCGCGGCGGGGGATACGCGCGGGAAATCATCGACCATGAAATGAAAAGTTTTTTCCTGAAACTGAAATCGGCGCATGAGTTTTCAGGCGCCGAGGGCAGCTATAAGCAGTACTATCAGCAGTTCACGCAGCTGCGCAATGAGATTTACAGCGCCCCCGGCGAGAACCGGTCTGTGGAGGCGCTGTCCGCCAAGCTGGACATGAGCAAGTCTTATTTCCAGCATATTTATAAGGAATTGTTTGATATTTCCGTGAAAAACGATATGATTTCCAGCCGCATCGAATACGCCAAACACTATTTGGGGACGGGGCGGTATTCTGTGAGCGAGGTCGCCGACATATGCGGCTACGCGAACGTCCCGCACTTCATCCGGCAGTTTAAAAAATACGCGGGTATCACGCCGGGCAAATTTTACGCGGATTTCTGAGCGGCGATCTGGGAGGATAGGCCTATGACCATAGAAACAGAGCCTTGCCCGTCCTGTATGCGGGATATGGCAATACCGCCGGGGTATATCGATGAAATCGTGGCGGCGAAGAGAAAAACGGGCGTTGATCTCGCCAAAGACGGCGTTTATGAAGGGCGGCTTGAAAGCTGCCGCGCCTGCGACATGTGCGTTGGCGGCATTATGTGCAGTATGTGCGGTTGTTTCATACAATTTCGCGCGCTGGGCAGGGACGCATATTGCCCGCACCCGTCGGGCGACAACTGGAAAGCCGGCGCGTCTCCCGATCAGCCGGGTGGGGAGGCCTGAGCGCGCGCGGCGCCGTGTTGATTGATAGAGATTTGCTCCATATACCGTCAGATGTTTATTATTGAAACCGGAGGTTTATATGAAAAAAGAGATACAGGCGATGATTATGGAAGGCAGAACGGCGCTCGGGATCGAGCTCGGGTCCACGCGGATCAAGGCTGTGCTGATCGGGGAGGACCACACCCCCATTGCCAGCGGCAGCCACGACTGGGAAAACAAACTTGAAGACGGCGTTTGGACTTACGCACTGGATGATGTCCGGGCCGGTTTGCAGGACAGCTACCGCAAGCTCGCGGAGGATGTTAAAAGCCAATACGGGTTAACGCTTGCCAAAGTCGGCGCCGTCGGCATATCCGCGATGATGCACGGCTACCTTGTGTTCGACGCGGACGGCCGTCAGCTCGTGCCGTTCCGCACATGGCGCAACACCATAACCGAGCAGGCGTCCGATCTGCTCACGGAGCGGTTCGGCTTTAATATTCCCCAGCGGTGGAGCATTGCGCATTTATATCAGGCCATGCTGAATGAAGAACCGCACACGCATCAAATCGCGCTTATGACGACACTGGCCGGTTATGTCCACTGGCAATTGACAGGCAGAAAGGTTCTGGGCGTCGGTGAGGCGTCCGGCGTATTCCCCATTGACAGCGCCGGCAACCAATACGACGGCCGCATGGCGACCGACTTCGATACCCTTGCCGCCGGTCTTGGTTACAAATGGCGTCTGGGGGACATCCTGCCGGATGTTTTGGACGCCGGGGATGAAGCAGGCGCTCTGACTGAAGCAGGCGCCGCGTTCCTCG
>JAITVU010000402.1 GCA_031285645.1 Oscillospiraceae bacterium
ATAGCTTTGCTGCGCCAGGAACAGGGCCGTCTTCGCCACGTCGTCCGCCTCACCGAAGCGCCTTAAGCTGATCGAGCTCAAGATACGCGCCTTGACATCATCGGACAGCACATCCGTCATCGGGGACTGAATAAAGCCGGGCGCGATGGCGTTGCATGTAATGCCCCGCCCGCCCAGTTCCTTCGCTGTCGTCTTCGTCATACCAATAACGCCCGCCTTTGACGCCGCGTAATTTATATGGCCCGCGTTGCCGTACACGCCCGCCACCGACGCCATGTTGATGATGGCGCCGCCGCGCTTTTTGATCATGCCGGGAGAGACGGATTTCGTCATATTAAAAACGCTCTTGAGGTTGGCGGCGATGACGTCGTCGAAGTTTTTCTCGCTCATATGCACAAGCATGCCGTCCCTTGTAATGCCCGCGTTGTTGATCAGCACATCAATGCTTCCAAAACGCGCCGTGACGGCCTTGACCATCTCCTTGCACGCCTCAAGGTCGGACACATCCGCGATGAAGCACTCGGCATCAACACCTTTTTCACGGCACGCCGCCGCCGTCTGTACGCCGCCGTTTTCCATCGTGGACGCGTTGAAGCAGTTAATGGCGACGTTGTAGCCCGCGGCCGCAAAGGCCTGCGCCATAACGGCGCCGATTCCCTGTGACGCGCCGGTGATTAATACTGTCATTGTAGTCATTCCTTTCAGTACGTTAACATGGATTTAAAGACAGGTTCCAAAGCATGCCTCAAAAACCTGCTTTACATTCGTGCTATTAAAAGTGTTTGCCCAACATTATTTATGCAGAAAATGCTTATCTATGGTTCTGTCACTTTTTTCTTTGACAATCTTTTTGCAAATAATTCCAACGATTGTATCAAGAGGTAAACTACCGTCTATTACGAAATCGGCGCTTTGTCTGGTATCCTCTAGCCCAAATAAGTAAGCGCCTCTGCCTCGTTCAAGATATTGTTTCATATCATCAAGGATTGCTGAAGCGTTTTCCTGACTGTGGTCTCTTAATATGCGCCGTGCATGCGCTATATCTAATGGTGTATCAATATAAATCGAATAATCAAGATAAGGTCTTATTTGGTTATGTTTATAACCAAAGGGATAGTCCAGGATAATAAAGTCAATTGCTTCTTTTGACAGATCGTTTATATCATTAACTAAGCGCTCCAAATTAAATAAATTTGCATCCGCACCTTCTTCAATCCACTTGCAAGTATCTTCTATCCCGCTGTCAGAATCATAGTTTCTGTCGTCAAAGAAAAGAGCTTTCGTATTGGGCATGCATTTTTGAATTTCATTGGTTATTGTAGTTTTACCACCACCAGAAACAGCATTTATCGCAACAATAAATGGATTCAAAAAATCTCACCTGATTCTGCACATGATATAAATTTCCTTCAAGTCCGGATGGTACTTAAGAAACTGTTTCCATAGGGGGAACAACCGGACAGCAACGCCAGAAGTCCCGACACCGGCGACATCAAAGTCTAAACTGATCTGGAACCGCGCATTAATACTCAAACACCGTCGCCGCGTATATAAAGCCCGCGCCGAACCCGACCAAGCAAATAAGGTCGCCGCGCGCGACAAAACCGCCCCGGACATGTTCGTCAAGGCAAATGGGAATGGTGGCGCTGGATGTGTTGCCGTATTTTTCAATATTCACGCCGAAACGCTCAATGGGCAGGTCCATATTCTTGGCGGCTGTCTGCAAAATACGCAGGTTGGCCTGATGCGGGAAGATCATTTTCAGGTCCGCCACCGACACACCGGCCTTCCCGCAAGCCTTTTTTATGGCTTCGGGCATCGCCTGCGTTGAATACTTGTACACTTCCCGGCCGTTCATATACATATTGTCAAGAACCGTGACGGGAAAGGGTGTTTTTTCACCCTCGGGCCCGGGACTGCCGAAAGGCGTCGTCCTTGTCGGCCGCTTGCAGTAAATAAAGGGCGTCGCGTTTATATCCGTGTGCCTGTACGACCCGTAGACGCCTGAGGCCTCCTCCACAACAAAGGCGCCGGCGCCGTCGCCGAAAAGCACGCAGGTGGCGCGGTCCGTATAGTCGACAAACTGCGTCAGGCGCTCGGACCCGACGACAAGAATCCGGCGCATATCCCCCGTCGCCAAATAGCGCCGCGCCATATCCATGGCAACGGCGAAGCCCGAACAGGCCACATTGATATCGAACGCGACGGCGTTTTCAATGCCGAGTTCCATTTGAATAATACTCGAAACCGCGGGCGTCATAAAGTCGGAGGTCGTCGTTGTGACAAGCACCATATCGATATCGGCGGGCATCGTACCGGAGGCGTCCATGGCCTGCTTCGCCGCGCGCGCGCCCATATACCAGACCGGCTCATTGACCGCGATATGCCGTGTCTTCATGCCCGTGCGCGTGCTGATCCACTCATCCGAGGTTTCAACAAACTCGGCGTAATCCTCATTAATCGCCGTCTTTGGCGGCACGTAATGCCCGGTGCCCAAAATTCTGATCGATATCATGGTGTGTTTCTCCTTAAGGTTCCATATCATATATAAGGCGTCAGGGCCGGCGGCCGGCGACACCTGTAAAAAAAGCACTTGAAAAAATGTAACAGTTGTTATATTATTTAGAATATAGATAATTGCCGCGTTTGTCAATAACCATTATTAAGATTATAATCATTTTTCATTCTCGCGCGCGTCCCGCTGCCCGACTGTTCCGGCACCGGACGAACGCTTAAACTTGAATTACTATACCATAGCCTGTCCCTAAAAAATTGACCGATTATGGAGGAATATGTATGTCCGGTATCATCGCGCTGTTCAGCGGCCAGGGCGCTCAATATCCCGGCATGGGCAAGGATTTATACGACATGCTGCCCGAGGTGCGGGATATCTACACGCTCGCCGGGGATATCCTTGGATTCGATGTGGCCAAAATCAGCTTTGAGGCGGATGGGGAAACGCTTGCGCGCACCATTCATTCCCAGCCCGCGATTTTCACGCTGTCGGTGGCGGCTTTTACCGCCGCGGGAAGCGTCATGCCCGCGCCTGCCGCCGTGGCGGGCCACTCCCTGGGAGAATTCGCCGCGCTGTGCTGCGCGGGCGCCTTTTCGCCCGAGGACGGCTTCCGCATCATCAAGGCGCGCGCCGCCGCGATGGAAGAGGCGTCGGGGGCAGACGCCGGGGCCATGTACGCCATCATCGGCAGCGACGAAAAAACAGTGGCGGCTGT
>JAITVU010000373.1 GCA_031285645.1 Oscillospiraceae bacterium
GCCAGCGGCTTGCGGAACAAGGCGGAGGACGAAAGCAGGCTGACGCCTGGTGAGGACGACAACGCAGTAACGTGAGTTGCTGGCGAGCGGCAACCCTAAAGTTGTAGTGTGTCAGAACATTGGATTCAGGTATATGGATACATAATGGTGCGCCACACGTCAATGCGCAGCGACGGGTGCCGTAACAGCATGCGGCCGTACATGGCGGTTTAGCTTGCAGGCGGGGGCCCTTCATGACGCGGGGCGATAAGAGAAAAATGAATGGAGGACACAATGTATTACAAAGCATTGGGAAAAACGGGTAAAGAAGTGAGCGCCGTCAGCTTCGGCGCTATGAGATTCAGGGAGGACGACTATAAAAAAGGGCCGGGCCGATGCGCCGACATTGTTTTGCGCGCCCGTGAACTGGGCGTCAATTATTTTGATACCGCGCCCGGATATTGCAATGACCAAAGCGAAATTATTGTCGGCCACGCGATTAATCAAATGAAGGACAAACCCTATGTATCGACGAAATGCGGGCTGTGGAACGCCGATACGGCGGACGGGGCTTACGGCATGGTCCAACAATCTCTCAAGCGTTTGAATGTGGATAAAATTACCGTTTACAATATGTGGTGTATAAAATCCCTGGATGAATACCGTGAGATGACAAAGCCGGGCGGTATTTATGAGGGCATTGCAAGAGCCAAAGAGGAAGGACTGATTGAACATATCTGTTGTTCAACCCATATTGACGGTAACGGTCTCGCCCAAATCGTCTCGGAAGGGCTGGTTGAATGCGTGACGCTCGGTTACAACGCGCTCAACTTCGCTTACAGACGCACCGGTGTCAAGGCGTGCTATGAAGCAGGTTTGGGGGTTGTGTTGATGAACCCCCTGGGCGGCGGCATGATTCCCCGGCATTCTGACAGGTTTGACTTTATCAAAAACACCCCGGATGAGAGCATCGTTCAGGCAGCTTTGAGATTCCTTATCGGACAAAAAGAGGTCTCGGCCGCCCTGCCGGGCCCCGGGACTATTGAGGAACTGGAGGAATGCGTTTCCGCAGCCAATCTCAAATACGAAGTGACTGAAGCGATGCTCACGCAAATGGCCGGTAAACTGCAAAATGAACTCAACACGCTTTGCACAAGCTGCGCCTACTGTGATGAGTGTCCCGTTGATATCCCGATTCCGCGCCTTCTCGATTCGTACAATGAATTTATACTTAAAGGCAGCTATGAGGCGATTGCCGGGCGCCTGAAAGGCCATTGGGGAATTACGGCGGAGAAGGCTGCCGACTGCATTAAGTGCGGGCGCTGCGAGACGCTTTGTACACAAAAGCTGCCCATTATTGAGCGGCTTGGCGAAATTGCCGCGCATCTTGTATAGCGGCGTTGATATAAGCGGCCTCACATGTATTTTGTGTGAGGCCGCTTTTAGCCGCATATGGTTAAATAACGATGTATAGTCATAAGGGGGATTTGCCTACCGTAAACAGCGGCGAGGTACGAGCGTTTGAGAGTATATGAAGCCAAAATTGACTATATTTGTGAAAGTACTTTAAAAACCGGGATAAATTATGTACAATGTAAGAACTAAGTTGTTTAAATATGTGAAAGCTTTTAAATGAAAAAAGGCAGGTGCCGTTTTTGGGTGACGCGCAGGTAATTAACAAATACAGTAAAAAAGGCGTATTCAGGCGTATCGAGACAAGCATTATCCTGATCATTGTCTTTACGGCAATAGCCACGGCTTTTACTGTTTTTACGGTCGTCAATCTGCAAAATAACAGTAAAATCACGCATTCCCTTCAAAGTCAGTCGCAGATTATTGCCCGCTATGTGATCAGGAACATACCAAACGAGGTGTTCGGCGTTTTGAACGAGGCGGCGGATCAGGACACAGTGCTTTTTAAGGAAGCGCAGTCCGTTCTCAACGATGCCCGGCAGATTGCCAATCTCAAGTACCTGTATCTTATCAAACAGGCTAAAACCGGCGAATACATTTATATTGTGGATGGGCAGGATGCCGATACCAAGGATTACTGCCCGACCGGCATGCCGGTTGAAGAAGGTCTCATAGAGGACGTGGGACAGGTTCTGGACGGAAAAGTCGTCTTTGCGGATAAAGTGCGGAATACCGGATATGGCGCTGTGTACATATCCTACTGGCCTGTATTCAATGAAACGAACTCTGTGATCGGTGCTGTTGGAATGGAGTATGACGCGTCCAACCTCAATCAGCTGGATCGCAGTTCACTGCTGATTGGCTTGAGCCTTTGCGTGCTTGTCGTCATCGTTCTCAGCATCGTTTCCATATCCGTGTTTAAGAGTATTTTTACACCTTTTTATAAAAAACTTACATATTTGGACGTGTTTACCGGGTTTGACAACCGCACGGCTTTTGAGCTGGAGATCAAACGCCTGCAGCTGAATGCCAAAAGCAGGACAAACGTATCGATTATATTGCTTAAGCTGGACAAGCTTAAGGATGTGAACGATCAGTTTGGCCATACGCGCGGGGATGAGCATATTCGTTATGCGGCCGCGGTTATTAATGACTGCTTCTCCGCATATGGGAAATGTTACCGCATCAGCGGTGAAGAATTCTGCGTCATCTCCCTTTCCAGCCGACAAGGGGATTTGCAGGATTTGGTGAATCGCGCGCTGCCTGCCGCGATTGAGGCCGGTGTGGATAACCTGCACCCCGCTGCCAAAGCGCATTTCAGTCTGGCCTGTGGCACCGAGCATTTTGACGGCGTCAGGCATCATTCTCTGCGCGATGTTTTTGACGAGGCGGACAGGTCGATGAATCACGGAAAAAAGGCGTTTTTTTAGAATCAACCGACACACGGCGCTGTGATGTAAAATCTTGGCGTCATTTAAAATGACAGGAAATGGATGTGCTTGTATGAGACAAGCGTGTATGATATAGTTCGTTATAGCTGTACAGGTTTAAAATTGCGATGTGTTTTAAATGCGCGGGCTAACACCGCGCGCCGCGAAACGGCCTGTACCTGCTGTGTACGTCATATCCACGCGACGCGTGGCAGCGGGCTGTGTCCGCTTATGACCATATGTATTGCGCTATTTGATTAATGTGTTAAATGTGAAAGGAGTTTGAAATGGGGATTTGCCGGGTCAAGGAATATGATTGCTGGCTGCAGGAGCGCGGCGCCAATTCATTCAGCGCGCAAACGGTTGACGCTTTGTCCGTCATTTGCGCGAATATAAACGGTGACATCGCGACAAACGCCGTAAATGAATTGCGAGAGGGCCTGTTAAAGCGCTTTGGTATTCAAAGTAAATGCGTTATTAGCAGTGACGCGCCTTGCATCACAGCCCGTGTTAATGGGGCGTCGGATATTGGCGCGGAAGGATTTAAAATCAAGTCTGAAAACGGCGGTGTCGTCATCGAAGGCGCCGACGAGCGCGGGCTGCTTTACGGCGTCTATTATTTTATGCGGGAACTGTCGCTGGGCGCTGATATAAGCACAATGGATATCACCGAAGTCCCGGCCGGCGCCATACGCATGATCAACCATTGGGACAACATCGACGGCAGCATCGAACGCGGTTATGCGGGCCGGTCTGTATTCTTCAGTGATTCGAAGCTGTCGTATGATCCGGTGCGTATCAAGGATTACGCCCGTTTGCTCGCGTCGGTTGGTATCAACCTTCTTTCCATCAACAACGTCACTGTCCGCTTTGAGGCTAAGAGATTGATCACGGAGGATCATTTGCCCCGTATAGCCGAGCTGGCCGCTGTTTTCCGCCCGTTCGGCGTTCGCCTCGTGCTCAGCATCAATTTCAGCGCCCCCTATTCCTATGGGGATTTAGATACGGCTGATCCGCTGGATCCCGGTGTGGCCCAATGGTGGAAAGACCGCGCGGACCTTGTCTACAAATATATTCCGGATCTCGCCGGATTCCTCGTCAAAGCGGACTCCGAGGGTGAACCCGGGCCATTCCAGTACGGACGGGACCATACGGACGGCGCCAATATGCTCGCCAAGGCGCTTAAACCGCATGGCGGGGATGTGATCTGGCGCTGCTTTGTCTATAATTCAACGCAGGATTGGCGCGACCATACCCAGGATCGCCCCTGTGCCGCGTACAGTCATTTTCTGCCGCTTGACGGCCGGTTTGACGACAATGTTATTTTACAGATTAAAAACGGCCCCCTGGATTTTCAGGTCTATGAGCCTGTGTCGCCGCTCTTTGGCGCATTGAGCAAAACGCGCCACATCATGGAGTTTCAGGTGACCCAGGAATATACGGGACAGCAAATTGATGTGTGTTACCTGCCCTTTATGTGGCAGGATGTTATGCGCTTTGACACCAAGCATGGCGAGAATGCGACCATTGCCGCCATGATCGGCGGACGCATTGAAGGGATAGCCG
>JAITVU010000007.1 GCA_031285645.1 Oscillospiraceae bacterium
TGATTTCGCAAAAGTCATTTCAGAGTATATTAAATTAATAACAATTGATGAAGCAAAACAAAAGGCTGCCGAAACAGGAGCACACACCATAACTGTATCGGTAAATGTAGATGAAGATACGCTCAAAAAAGTTGCTTATAAGATGCGGGATGATACCTTATTACTTACACCTGCTGAACAAGAGAGTATTATAAATATAATAAAAGGAGTAGGATCATCATATACAAAAGGTGATCCGGAATGAGAGCCGCCGCATACGCCCGTTACAGCACGGAGCACCAAACAGAAAACAGCATTGACACGCAGCTTGCCGCAATCAACAAATACTGCCACGAAAACGGTCATAATGTCGTGTGTACATTTGTGGATATGGCTATGAGCGGTACAAACACAGAAAGGCCGGACTTTCAGCGGATGATTGACGCTGCCAAAGCCCGGCAATTTGATTGTGTCGTTATTTATGATATAACACGCGCATCGCGTGACGTTGCTGACTGGATGGGGTTCCGCAAGCTCATGCGTTCTTATAAAATTGATGTTCTCTCCACAACGGAAAAACTGGGTTCTGTAGATGATCCAAACAGCTTTTTAACTGAATTGCTTACCGCTGGTCTCGGCCAACACATGGTATTGCAAACTCGACAGAAATCTATAGCGGGGGTTGCGCAGAAAGCGAAGCAAGGCGTATTTTTGGGCGGTACTCCCCCGCTTGGCTATGATGTGAAAGACGGAAAATACATAATTAACAAATCCGAATCAAAGGCCGTGCAGCTAATATTTGCCCTGTATGCGGAGGGGCGCTCCTATAACCACATTATTGATCAGGTGTCCAAGTCGGGTATAACCGGCAAACGCGGACAACCCATTGGCAAAAATAGTCTTAATTCGATACTGAAAAATCAACGATACATAGGGAATTATTTCTGGAACACCAAACAGCGCAAATATATGGGAAAATGGGCTGGGGGCGCTGATAATCCGAACGCAGTACAAATCAAAGGTGTTATCCCGCAAATTATAAACTCTGAGACATGGGAAAGGGTGCAAAAGCGGATGAGTGACAATAAAAGACGCGCAAACAATACAGCAAAAACGGAATACATGTTGTCCGGTTTGATCGAATGCGGGGAATGTGGCGGTACATATATCGGTAGATCAACTAAAAACACGAAGGGCTATATTACAAAATATTATGTGTGCGGTAATAAAAAACGTACACACACATGTGGTTCAAAGAACTTCAATGCAGACGACATTGAAACAGCCGTTGTTGCCCACATGAGAGACTACCTACTAAATAGTGATAGCGAAGCCATAGCGGATGAAGCCATAGCTGCATATGAAAGGGCGCGAACTTCAAGACCCGCAGAAGAAAGGGAACTATCAGAGTGCCGGCGCAAAATGCAAAATGGCCTCAAGGTGCTATTGGATATGCCCGATTTAACCGAAATGCGTGACGAAGTTGATAAGCTGCGACTACGTATAGCAGAATTAGAGGATGTGCTTTCCGTCCCTTCCGGTGTGGTTATTACACGGGAACAAATTATTGACCAACTAAAAAAAGACGCTGCCAATATCGACAAAGCCGATATGCAACGCCTTGTAAAAACTTACATAACAAAAGTATACGCCCACGATGACAAGATTGTTATCACCGGGGGCGTACCTATTAATGGTTGCGGGAGGGGGATTTGAACCCCCGACCTTCGGGTTATGAGCCCGACGAGCTACCGAACTGCTCCATCCCGCGATATTGCAGACAAGCAAGCACCAGCTGGCCGACTGCTTCACTATGATACCATACTCTGCATATTAATGTCAAGCTAATTATTATAGCTGTTCAGGTTTAAATTTGCCTGTCAATTTTCAATACGCGGCTTGTGCCTGATACATACGTCATAGCCACGCGACGCGTAACGGCGAAAGCCTGGCTCGGTTTTAAACCTATTAAATTATACCATAAAAACGCATGGCCTGTTTATACCCACACGTCAATTTAATGATTAATTTTACGTTTCAGCGCCAATGCTTGCAATAAATGCCATTATTATAGCCACTAAATAAATATAATGGAATAATGGAGTATAAAAATGATTGTCTCTCTCGACAATGTCTGCAAAAGCTTTGGAGCAAGCCTTATTTTGCAGGACATTACGGCCAGAATAGAAGATCACGACTTTATTGGCCTTGTTGGCGTTAACGGGGCCGGCAAGTCAACACTTCTGAATATTATAAATGGCGACCTTGACTGTGATACCGGCGAAATATCGAGAAACAGTGCCGCAAGATTCGGCTTTTTACGCCAAAACAGCGGCCTTTTGGAGAGCGGTACCATTTTATCCGAAATGCGCGGCGTTTTTTCACATTTATGGGCTATAGAGGAAGAAATGCGGAACCTGGAGGAAAGAATAGCCGATATCGGCCACGCGCACACGGATTATCCCGCTCTCGCGTCCCGTTATGATACGCTGCAAACCCGGTTTGAAGCGGGAGAAGGGTATCTGGTTGATGTTCGGATCGCCACTGTGCTCAATGGCATGGGGTTTGGCGATGTCGACCGCGCCACACCTGTTTCAGTGTTGAGCGGCGGGGAAAAAACCAGGCTCGCCATATGTAAGCTTTTGCTCGAATCGCCCGACCTCCTCATACTGGATGAACCCACAAATCACCTCGACTTCCGCACACTTTCCTGGTTGGAGGATTATTTGCAGTCGTACAAGGGCGCGCTCCTCGTCGTCTCGCACGACCGCTACTTCCTCGACAGGCTCTGTAACCAGATCTGGGATGTCTTCGATCACAATTTGCAGTGCTACAACGGCAATTACAGCAGCTTTATCCGGCAGAAGGATGAACGCTTTGAGCGGCAGATGAAGGAATACAACCTGCAACAACAGGAAATTGCCGATATGAAGGATTTTGTCGCGCGCAACATCGTGCGCGCTTCGACGACAAACCGGGCAAAATCGCGCCAAAAGGCGCTGGACCGGATGGACGTGATTGAAAAGCCGAAAATGCCGCCCAAACCCGCAAAGATCAGCTTTGAATATAAAAGGGAGCCGGTTAAAGATGTGCTGCATGTCGAAAACCTGTCCCTGTCCGTCAATGAAAGCGACCAAAAACGCGTCCTTTTTCACGATCTCAATTTTGATATGCTCAAAGGGGATAAAATCGCTCTGATCGGCGCAAACGGTATCGGCAAATCCTCCTTTCTCAAAGCCATTCAGAATCTTTTTCCCCACGACAGCGGCACGATTGAATGGGGACGCGGCGTCGATATCTCTTATTTTGAGCAGGAGGAGTTGATGCTGGATTCCTCCAAAACAGCGCTGAACGAGCTTTGGGACCGGTTCCCCCGGGAATACGAGCACACCATCCGCACGGTGCTGGGCCATGTACAGATCACAGGCGAAAATATCTATAAAAAAGTCGGGGATCTGAGCGGCGGTGAACGGGCCAGGATCAAATTTGCGATTCTCGCGCTTTCCTGCGGTAATGTGTTGATTATGGACGAACCCACCAACCATCTCGATCTTGCCACAAAAGAAGTTTTGGATCAGGCCCTTCAGGACTATACAGGCACTTTGCTGGTTGTGTCCCACGATCGGTATCTGCTCAACAAATTCCCCTCCGCGATCGCTGAAATGCATGAGGACGGGCTGCGCATTTATAAGGGCAACTACGCAAGCTACCTCATTCAAAAAGAGAAAGAGCGGGCGCAGACGGCGCATTCAGCGCCCATTGCGGAGCCGGAACCCAAAGACAGTACGCCCAACGCCTATTATCGCTCAAAAAAACAGCGCAGTGAGGAGGCGGCCCGCCGCAACCGGGTGGCCACGCTCGAAAAAACAATTGAGATGCTCGAAGTGACGGTTTGGAATCTTGAAAACGAGATCGCACTCCCCGAAACAGCCGCCGATTATGTTTTGTTGCAGGAAAAATGCGCGGCACTGGAAGAGAAAAAGCTTGAACTGAGCATCGCTTTATCCGAATGGTCCGAGCTTGTCGATTAATATTGAAACGTTTTTTGTTTCCGGCAGACAATCTACGCACAACAATAATGATAGGAGGAAAGCCTCCCGGCTTTTAACACCATGAAATTTAAGCGTGATTCAAAAATGACGACCCGGGCCATCTATGCTTTTATTGTCATCGCCGCTGCGATCGTATTTTATCTGTTGCTCCAACAGGCCGACAATTTCTTTGTCTGGGGCGGCAAAATACTCAGCTTTATAACGCCGGTTATTTATGGCTTTGTCATCGCCTATCTGCTTAATCCGCTCATGCGCATTTTTGACAACAAGGTCTTCCCCAGGCTTTTCAAGAAGATGAAACCGGGCACACGACGCGGTCTCTCCATCCTGCTGACCTACCTGATTGCCCTGATTGTCATCACGCTTTTCCTCGCTTTAATCCTGCCTCAGATCATATACAGCCTGATCGGTATCGGTTCCAATGTCCCGTCGTATCTCAAGTCCCTTCAGACCCTGTATTACCAAATCACCGAGAGCATGGCCGGATTTCAAATCCTGGAGGACAGCCAATCTACTCAGATGATTCAGATGGTCTTTGACTATATCATGAAGGCGTTTGAAAGCCTGTTGGAACGTCTGGGCGACTGGCTCACCAGGGATTTCTTTAACAATGTCGTCGCCGGCGCCACCAAGTTTACCTCGGGTGTGATCGATGTCATTCTCGGCACGATCATCTCCATTTACTTCCTGGC
>JAITVU010000026.1 GCA_031285645.1 Oscillospiraceae bacterium
CCGTATAGAGATGTACAAGGCCCGGGCGCGCCTGTTCTAAATAGGACAACTTCGTCATATGATTAATCAGTCGTTGTAATAGAGGCCATAGACATCCATATCGTCCTCTGTCTTCGCCTCCGGAAGGTGGGCGAACACCTCCACAGCTCGGTCACGCATCCACATTTGCGGCGTAACCAGCACTGTATAGCCGCAGCCGTTGTCGACAGCCCACTGATGTAGGGGCAGTTTGGGCAGGCCAATGGACGCAAGCAGCGTCATAATGACGCCGCCATGTGTGACAACGGCGACATTTGAGATCTTCTCCTCCATCATTTTGGCGAAGATATCGCTGAATCCCTGAATGATGCGTTTAGTAAAAGCAATGGTTTCTTCTCCACCGGGCGGTGTGTTCTGAAAAGAATCCTTCAGCCAATCGGCAAAAATTTCATCGTCGCGCAGTTCCTCAAATGTTTTGCCCTCAAACTCGCCCAGGTTCATATCCATCAGGCCGGGCGCTTCAGCGGTATAAACGCCCGGAAACAGTATTTCCGATGTTTGGATACAGCGTTTCAGGGGACTCGAATAAACCATCTCCACTTTCGGGTACTGGAATTCGCGGCCCAGCTCTTTAAGCGCCTCAACGCCTTTGTCACAAAGGGGGATATCGCTCTGGCCCACATAGCGTTTCCACGGGCCGTCCCCGGTCTTTCCCGTACGGATCAGGTGCATTTTATATGTGATCATTTGTCGAACTCCCTTCGGTAAAAATATCGAAAAAGAAGGAAAATGTTAAGAATTTGGCTTATAAACACCCATATTGTATTTACAAAGTGTTGTTGATATAATATAATATACAATACGTTAAAGTGTTTTGAAGGAGCTATTGCAGATGAATTCCGACTTTCCACGCATCCTCACATTGCTCAGGAAAGAGAAGGGCATCAGCCAGAAAAACGCCGCCGCGCAGCTTGCCATATCACAGGCGCTGTTGTCGCACTATGAAAAGGGAATCCGGGAATGCGGCCTGGATTTTCTTGTTCGCTGCGCCGATTTTTACGGGGTGTCGTGCGATTATCTGCTCGGGCGCTCGCCGGACAGGCAAGGTTCCACGATAACGATCGATGATATTCCCGATCCGGAGGATGTGGGCAAGGAGAACCGGTCCATTGCGTCCGTCCTGCCGGTTTTGAATAAGAAGCTGATTCTCAATACGCTTAATATTCTCTTTGACCTGCTCTCAAAGGTGTCGAACAAATCGCTGACAACCGAGGTATCGGCCTTTCTGATGCTGGCCGTCTATAAAATGTTCCGTGTGGTTTACTCGGCGAATCCAAAGAACCAGGACGCGATGTTTAATGTGCCCGGCCACGTTTACATGCAGTACGCCGACGCCGCGATGCAGATCAGCGAAGCCAACGCCGCGTCCGTATCGATGGGCCAGCCGGTCCATGGCGCGGAAGGCATTGCGAATCCGGAACCGCTGAGCCTTTCCACACAGTCCCTCGAAGAGGGTTACCCGCTTTTTGCGCCGTCACTTTTCAATCTAATTCAAAACGCGGAACACAGAATCGGCTTTAACGAAAAAAAATAGAAAAGCTCCTACATTATTCTAACATCTTTGGCCGTCAACTGCAATAAAAGGTTACTAATTTTATATACTTTTAATAATATGACGGTTTGTGAACAGAAAAACGCAAAATGGTCCGTTTTCAAGCCTTTTGACCATATGACGCGCTTTATACAAAGCGGACAGGCCGCGTCTGAACAGAACCAAGACGGGCGGTGAGGGCGTTATCCTCACCGTTTTATTATGCACCCGAAGGGGTATAATACCGAATGCCGGCGCAGCCGGCCTTTTCACCCCGTAACAGCGCGAAGGAACACACGCGTTTCTTCCTTGTCATATTGATACCCCGCTGCGAGCGGCGGGGCGGCCCATTGCGCGCTGAATGCGTGAGCATAAACGCGGGTATCCGGGCTACGTTTCGCTCATGCTGCCGATTTCAAGCAGGTTGCCCTCAGGATCGGCGACATAGAAGTTGCGGATGCCGAAGTCATATGTTATGGGTTCTCCGGCCGGAAACCGCACGCCCAACGTCGATAGCCGCTCATATTCCTTGTCCACATCGGCAAAGCTGGGCAGCCAGAGGGCAACTTCAAACGTCTGGTTGATGCCCTTTGGCGGAACGTAACTCTCCCCGATGGCCTTTACAAATTGTTTCCTGCTGTAGAGCCACAGGGACAGCGCGCCGCTGGCCGTCTCAAATTCCGCGAAATCCCCACCATCCCACTCGGTATGAAAGCCCAATATATCTCTGTAGAACCGAACCATACTGTCCATGTCGCCGGCATATAAACATGCGCCTATCTTTACATCCCGTCCGTTCAATATCATCATCTCCTCTATGTCTGCTTACTGGTGCGTGCATGTCTTTTTTAACCAATACAGCTATAATAAAACAAGGATACAGTGCTTATACGCTGTATCCTTGTTTGTTTCCGGTCTCACGGCGCGTTACAACACGGATCAGGCGCTTATACTAATATCCCATTAAAAAGCAGATAAAATGGCGCGATGCGTTTTGGGAAAAAGGCGTTTTGAGCGATAATTTTATCGCCCTTTTTATCGGATATTAGTATTAATGAGGCCCGCTGTCGCGTCATTCCGCTATCAGGTTCTTATATAAATTGATATAATCCCCCGCCGAACGCCCCCAGCTGAAATCACACTGCATGGCGGTCCGGACATGGTGTTCCCAGGCGTCTTCTATACTGAAATCATGCGCCGCGCGGTATATAGCGTCAAGCATGTCGTACGCGTTATAGGTCAGGAAATTGTATCCGTTGCCGAACTCCCCGCCAAAGTCATTGATGGTGTCTTTAAGGCCGCCTGTTTGGCGGACGACAGGGATGGAGCCATAGCGCAGGGCGATAAGCTGGGACAGGCCGCAGGGCTCTGTTTTGCTGGGCATGAGAAATACATCGCTGCCCGCGTAAATCCGGCGGGCAAGGGCGTCGTCAAAGCCGATCGTGACGCCGACGCGTCCCTGATACTGCGCGACGGCGTCGCGGAAAAATTTTTCATATTGCCAGTCGCCCGTGCCGAGCAGGACAAACTGGACATCCATCTCCATCAGTTTCCAGAACGCCTCCTTGACAAGGTCGAGCCCTTTATGGCCGACAAGGCGTGTCACCATACCGATGACCATGGCGTCCGCTCTCGGCTCGAGACCCATGGACATCTGCAGATCTTTTTTATTCTCGCCGCGCTTTGAAAAATCGGAAGCGCTGTAGTTTTGCGCGATATTAACGTCTGTCTCAGGGTTGTAGTCCATATAATCGATGCCGTTGAGTATGCCGTTCATCTTGTATTGATTGTCACGCAGAATGGCGTCAAGCCCATGCGCGTACCAGGGGTCCATCAGCTCGTCCGCGTATGCGGGACTCACGGTCGTCACGGCGTCCGCCTGTTCGATGCCGCCCTTGAGAAAGTTGGTGTCCTTATTGAAATCGAGGATATTGCCCGCCGAACCCGGCAGGCCCGCCACATCGAAACGCACAGCGGTGTCGAACATGCCCTGGTACTGGATATTATGGATTGTGAGCACCGATTTTATATTCCTGAAATTATCCAGGTGCCTGTAAAAAACATTGAGGTAAACGGGGATCAGGGCGGTCTGCCAGTCGTTGGCGTGGACGATTTCGGGTTTGAAATCAATGTGGTGGATCATTTCAAGAACGGCTTTTGAAAAAAAGGCGAAGCGTTCGGCGTCATCAAAAAAGCCGTAAATACCCCGGCGGCGAAAATAATACTCATTGTCGAGGAAGTAGTGCTTGACGCCGCCGTATGTATACTCAAAAACGCCGCAGTATTGATTGCGCCATCCGAGCGGAACGCTGAAATCAACAACGAATTTCATTTCATCTTTGTACAAATCCGCGATATCGCTGTACAGAGGCAGGACAACGCGGCACGCGTGCATGCGGTTGCGCACGGCCCTTGTCAGCGAACCGGCCACGTCGGCGAGACCTCCGGATTTGACAAAGGGCGCCGATTCGCTCGACGCGAACAGTATTTTCATAATGGATCAGTCCCTTCGCAGTTTAAGGCTTCTTGCGCGTCTCTTCTCAACCTAACACTCAAGGGCCGTGAAAAAGCGCGAATTTTACACCACCGCCCCCTTGTTGATGTAGACGGGATAGGTGGAAAAACCCATGATCCGGCGGTCTTCCTTGATCACAACGTCCTTATCGGTTATGACACAGTCAAGATCGCAGTTCTCGCCGATACGGGTGCCCTGCATGATGACGCAATTCCTGACTTTCGCGCCTTTAGCGACACTGACGCCGCGAAATAAAACAGACCCCTCGACATCACCCTCGATAAGGCATCCGTCGCCCAGCAGGCAGTTTTTAACGTTTGAGTCCAGTCCGTACCGCACGGGCGCCTCGTCGCGGATTTTTGTGTAAATAGGCCGGTCCTGGGGAAACAGGGCCCTACGCACGTCGTCGTCAAGCAGCGAGAGATTTGTTTTGTAGTAGCCGCGCAGGCTG
>JAITVU010000132.1 GCA_031285645.1 Oscillospiraceae bacterium
ATTGATGATCACGCCGTCATAAACGCCCATAGCGGCGTGAAGCATATCAATGATAACGCCCTCATGGTTGCTTTGTTCAACGGCACATTCCATACCCAAACCGGCCGCTTCGGCTTTGATCAGGTCATTGATATCGTCTATCGTTTCATTCCCGTATTTATCCGGCTCCCTTGTCCCCGTAAGATTGATATTCGGCCCGTGTACAATTAAGATTTTCAGAATTATCCCGCCCTTTAACACACCGTCATTTTTAATTATTTGTAAATGCTTTTATTCTTTTCCTATTACAAGCTGCTCGAATTTACGCTTAAGCCTGAAAAACAAACTATCCTCGGCCTGCATCGGTTCGACAAGGATGGTAAAGGCGCCAAACAAATTGCCCCCGAGAACATCGGTAAAAATCTGATCACCCACAACCGCGATGGACGCGGGCGGCAGCCTTAGCATCTTAGCTGTCCGGTTAAATCCCCTTGTCAGGGGCTTCATGGCCATCGCCGTATAGGGCAGCCCCAATTCCCTGGCAAAAGGCAAAACCCGTTTTTCATTGTTGTTGGAGACCAGCACCATGCGGACTTTCTCCGCTTTCATAACCTCCAGCCATAACAACACGTCCTTGTCCGGAACAGGGTTGTTATGCGTGGTCAGCGTATTGTCCACATCAAGAATGATGGCTTCGATGCCGTTTGCGTCCAGCATTTCCTTTGTGATATCGGAAACGCGCCTGAGCATAATTTTGGGCTTAAATATGGGCATGCTGTTTCCTCTGTTCTCCGATAAACGGCTTGGGACTTTTTTACTATATTCGCGACTGGACCTCCCGGCAGCAAGCTGGCGGTATTATACTCAGCGAACTTCAAAAATGGTTCATTTTGAAGCATTCGCGCGTTCACGCGAATGTAGCCGCTAAGCGGCCTTCGCACCGTACATAGTGAACGCGTATGCCTCCAGCATGCCGTCAGGCGTATGCCTGACACTTCAAAACCGGAACGGTTTTGAAGTTCGTTCACTATATAGCGCTTCCAATAAAGACACGGAAAATCGGAAAATCAGTATTGGAATCGCCGTAACTTCTCAGGTCCATATCTCATAATAAAGAAAAAGCGGGCTGTAAATGCCCGCTTTAATCTGAAAATTATTTGAATTTACGCTTGCGCGCCGCCTCAGATTTCTTTTTGCGCTTTACAGAAGGCTTCTCATAATGCTCTCTCTTACGTACTTCCTGCAATACGCCGGACTTGGCACACTGCCTTTTAAAGCGGCGCAGGGCGCTATCCAAAGATTCATTATCTTTGATACGAATTTCTGACATGTCTTATCCCTCCCCACGCTTTAAAGCTGGAGTTCGTCCCATTAAGCCCCTATGCGGATACAGACAAGAGCAGAGTACAACGCCATACAAAAACCGCAGCTTAAATGAAAGAACCTACGTACAATATTATACCGCCGTTATGCAAAACTGTCAATACTCCAAAAGCATTCGGGCCATTAATTTACACTCCGTACAAAAACAAGCGCTGCAATAAGTGCTATTTCACGACAATATTTACCAGTTTGCCCGGAACGCAAATTTCTTTGATAATTGTCCGGCCTTCAAGAACCGCGATCACATCGGTGTGGGACTTTGCGGCGGCGATCATGGAAACCTGATCGTAATCAGCCGGTATATCGATGCGGGCCTTGATTTTGCCGCTGATTTGCACCACGATCTCCACCGTTTCGTCTTTACACTTGTTTTCGTCGAACGCGGGCCATTTTTGCTGTGAAATGGCCTTGCCGAAGCCGAGAGCAGCCCAAAGTTCCTCTGTGAGGTGCGGCGCGAATGGATTGAGCAAGATGAGAAAGATCTTCATCTCGCCGCGGTTAATCCGCTTTTGATCGGCTATGTCGTTGATCAGCGTCATCATCGCCGCGATCGCTGTATTGAATTTGAGATTTTCGATGTCCTCCGTGACCTTTTTGATCGTCTTGTGAAAGGCGGACTCCAGAGCCTGTGAGTACCCCTCTCCATCCACGACGATATCCCTGAGGCCGAATACACGGTCAAGAAAACGCTTGCAGCCCTTTATGGACGCGGGATTCCACGGCGCGCTCTTTTCAAAGTCACCGATAAACATCTCGTACAGACGCATTGTATCCGCGCCGTATTCAGCCACGACATCGTCGGGGTTGACAACGTTGCCGCGCGATTTGCTCATCTTTTGACCGTCCTCGCCCAAAATCATGCCGTGGCTCGTGCGCTTCGAATACGGTTCGGGCGTCGCCACCACGCCGATATCAAAGAGGAATTTGTGCCAGAAACGGGAATAAAGCAGATGCAGGGTGGTATGCTCCATGCCGCCGTTGTACCAATCGACCGGCATCCAGTATTCCAGCGCCTCCTTTGAGGCGATCTCGTGATCGTTATTGGGATCGCAGTAGCGCAAAAAATACCAGGATGATCCCGCCCACTGCGGCATGGTGTCTGTTTCGAGCTTGGCCGGCGCCCCGCACTTCGGGCAAGGCACATTCACCCAATCCGTAAGCTGGGACAGGGGCGATTCGCCCGTATCGGTCGTTTTGAAGGATTCAAGCTCCGGCAAAACAAGCGGCAGCTCGCTCTCATCCAGCGGCACATGGCCGCACTTTTCGCAGTGGATAATGGGAATCGGCTCGCCCCAGTAGCGCTGGCGGGCAAAAACCCAGTCTCGCAGCCTGTAGGTGACTTTTCCGGTGCCCTTGCCGTTTTCCTCAAGCCATTCCGTGATTTTTTTCTTGGCCTCGTCGACGGACAGGCCATCCAGAAACCCGGAATTGACCATCACACCCGTGTCACAGTCGACATACGCCTCTTTTGTAACATCGCCGCCCTTGACAACCTCGATGATGGGCAGGCCAAACTTATCAGCGAATTCCCAGTCGCGCGTATCATGGCCCGGAACCGCCATGATGGCGCCCGTCCCGTACGAAACCAACACATAATCAGAAATAAAGATCGGGATTTCCCCGCCTGTGACAGGGTTGATGCCCCTCACGCCTTCCAGGCGCACGCCTGTTTTGTCCTTCGATACTTCGGCGCGGTCAAAATCCGATTTCCTGGCCGCCTCCGCCTGATAGGCCCGCACAGCGTCCATGTTCGTAATTTTTTCCGCCCACTTTTCCAGGTACGGGTGTTCGGGCGCGATGACCATATATGTGGCGCCGAAAAGCGTGTCGGGGCGCGTGGTGAAGACGGTCAAGGTGTCGCCCGCCGCTGTGCCGAAATGCGCCTCGGCCCCTTCGGAGCGCCCGATCCAGTGCTTTTGCTGCGCCTTGACGCGCTCGATATAGTCCACCGTATCCAGATCGTCGATCAGGCGCTGGGCGTACTGCGTAATGCCCAGCATCCACTGGCTCTTTGTCTTGCGCACAACCTCGCCCGAACAGCGCTCGCACACGCCGTTCACAACTTCCTCGTTGGCGAGCACAACTTTACAGGATGTGCACCAGTTAACCGCCATCTCCTTTTTATAGGCCAGCCCGCGCTTAAAGAGCTGCAGGAATATCCACTGCGTCCATTTATAGTATTTCGGGTCGGTGGTATCCACCTCGCGCGTCCAGTCAAAGCTCAGTCCCAGAGCCTTAATCTGCTTGCGGAAGCGGTTAATATTATCCCGCGTAACAACTTTGGGATGAATGTTGGTCTTGATGGCGTAGTTTTCCGTCGGCAGCCCAAACGCGTCCCATCCCATGGGGAAAAGAACATTGTAGCCGTCAAGCCTGCGCTTGCGCGACACAATATCCATCGCCGTATACGGGCGCGGATGCCCGACATGGAGCCCCTGCGCGGACGGATACGGGAATTCGACCAGCGGGTAAAATTTCGGCTTGGAAAAATCGTTCTGCGCGGCAAAGGTGTTGTCCCGCTCCCAGATATCCTGCCATTTTCTCTCGATTGTCTTAAAGTCGTACTTCAAGCTTACTCCTCTTTCCTCCCCAATCACCTTGTATCAGGATGACCGGCGCTAGTTTTTCTCGATCATGCCCGCCACATCCATCTGCGGGGCATCGGCCCACAACCGCTCGAGGCAGTAAAAATCGCGGGTCTCATCGTGAAATATATGAATGATGACATCGCCATAGTCCATCAAAATCCAGGCGGCCGACCGCTCCCCCTCGACGCGCCTGGGCTCAATCCCCTGTTCGGAGAGCCTGTCCTCGAGTTCCTCGGCCAGGGATTTCACCTGCGTGATATTCGAGCCGGACGCGATCACGAAATAATCCCCCAGCGTCGTGATCTTGCCGACTTCAAGCACGGTGAGATCCGTCGCCTTTTTGTTATCGAGCAGCTTTACAGCGAAAT
>JAITVU010000134.1 GCA_031285645.1 Oscillospiraceae bacterium
CAGAAAGCGCCCCATCCCGAAAACCTCCATGTCATCATAGAGTCGGGCTGGCACGACTATGCCCCGGGCACGACGCAGGCTGAAAAGGACGCGGACAGGACGGAAGTGTTCCACAAGAGCATTGATTACCTCAAAAAGCTCCTTTACAGCTGATAACAATGAACCTTCCCGCTGCAAGCAGCGCGGTATGACACCCCTTCGGTTCATAACAAAAAGACGGCGGCTATACATTAAGTACAATAATATGCCGCTGATCAATCATCATCCCAAAATACTAAATGAAAGGTATGATAGCAAGTGGATGTCAAGAAAACAATGCGCGTCGGTATGATGGGCGGTTTTTATCCGGTTCCTGAAAATATCACCGAAGACGATCGGATTGAATACTTGATTAAACGGTCGAACGAGTTGGGTTGCAGGGTTTTGCAGCTGTCGCTTGAACTTCCGGAGGACGACGGAAAACTTAAATATCTGGGTGATTTGGCAAAGTCGCTCGATATGGACCTTGAAGTGCGCATGCCGCCCGACATTTGGGAACTGACGCAGGATTTTGATAAAGTCAAAAAATCATTCGACAAACGCATTAAGGATATGCGGCTGCTCAACGACGCGAAAATCATGCGCGGCGGATACGGCAAACTCAAAATTCCCACCAGCCGCTTCAATAAAGACATTTCGATTCCCGACCACATGAAAAAGGTGGCCGATAACCTAAAGCTGGCCGCGAAAATCGTAGAGGATAACGGCGTTTTGCTCGCCATCGAGAATCACTGCGATTTTAAGGGCGTTGAAATGGCGGAGATTTTTGAAATGGTCGGCTCAAAGAGCGTGGGCTGCGCGCTTGACACGGCGAACGGCTACACGGTATTTTGTGATCCCAACGACGATGTGGAAGCCCTGGCCCCTTATTCACTGACGACCCATATTAAGGATCTCAAGGTGATGCAGGAAACCGCCGCGGGCCGCACACCTTTCCGCGCGTGCGGCGTGGCTGTGGGCGAGGGGCATGTCAATGTGCCGAGAGCTTTGGACCTGCTTGCCGAGAAAGCGCCTTATCCAGAAAACCTGCACATCATCGTGGAAGCCAGCTGGTTCCGGCTGGACCCCGACATGACGCCTCAGCAGGTGAATGATTTTAAAGCGGACATATTCCACAGGAGCATCGCGTATCTTTTGAAACAGCTTAACAGCTGAATTGACATATTAAATTCTGAGAAACTCAAAGACGGCGCATAAATATATTGCCAAATCAGGCCAAAATGTCTTTAGATCAATTTCGACAAGAATGGTAAAATTGTATGGACTTGATCGCCATTATTGACCTGTTCCATATGGAAATCCGGATGATTTCACTTTGAAATTGAAATTTTCATACCCAAAAGATCAATTTTACAATCTGAAACATCAATATTTTGGTTGAAATTTAATGGGATGATTATGGAATAATATGGGTTTGTCATAATTTTGGCATACAATATGCGTAATTTATTTATTGACACTTACAGTTCTTTTGTGTATATTTAACATGCCGTTTAAAATTGATACAAAACTCAACTCATTTTCACCATATTTTATGGTAATATTTTTTGGAGGATTATTTAGTTATGAAACATAATGTGCTTATCACAGGCGGCGCCGGCCGTCTCGGCAGATATGTCGCTGATGAACTGAGGACAGTGAGCGAAGTGACTTTGTTTGACCGATTCGCGCCGGACGAGACACCCTTCCCCTGGGAAACGGACCTTAAGTTCGTCAAAGGCGACCTCATATCCCTTGGAGACTGTATGCGCGCCATCACGCTGGCTGAAGCGGACGTCATCGTGCATCTCGGCGCCATTCCCAATCCCACCGATCAGCAACCGGGTAAAAAAACCATACAGACAAGGCCCGAGGATCTCACCATGCAGTCCAATGTTATGGGTACATATTATCTGATGGACGCAGCCAGGCGCCTGAATGTGAAAAAAGTTATATTCGCTTCTTCTTATTTCACGCTGGGTGTAGGCAACCGCATTTCCGGCACGCCGTTCGAAGTGGAGTATCTGCCTCTTGATGAAAATCATCCGTGCCGCACAGAAGATACATACAGCCTTTCGAAGGTACTGGGCGAGGAAATCATTCACGCGTACTGCCGCGCTTACGGCATAAAAGGCGTCGCTCTGCGCTTAATGGGCATTTCGTATCCGTTCCGTATGCATCCGACCAATATTACGCCGCAGGCGCCTGAGAACGGCGGCGGCAGCTTTGTCTCGTCAACGCACCAGTATGTGGATTGCCGCGACATCGCGTATGTTTGCCGTCTGGCACTCGAAAAAGATTTGGACAGTGAGTTCGAGCCGTTCTTTGTCGTAACCGATAATCAGTACGCGGGCAAGCCCAAGGACGTCATTGCGGCCGCCTATCCCAAACTGAAGGATATGGCCGCCAATATCCCGGACGACGAGGGTGTTATCAGCTGCAGGAAACTCAAAGACATGCTGGGGTATGAATCGCAGTATACATGGAAAAAGCAGAAATAAGGCCATTTTAAAGTTGTTGGCGTTTCGCGTATGAGCATGGCGACCGCGGCAATCTATATGGTTCTGCCGCGGTCGCCATATATTATTTTGCCGATTTTCCTTCCATATGGAGGGTCAACATATACAACCGTTTATTGTGTATATCACAAATGGAGCATTAAAAACCGTTAATTTGCAATAATAGCTTATGTGGCTGTAAGTATAACGGTCGCTAAATGTCATACATGTTTTTAATGAGAGGGGAGGAATACAGATGAGCGCAAGGAGTGCGGCGAAACAAAAGGAGCCGGGAGCGCAGATCACGTGGAAATACGTAAAGAAGTCACTGGTGCGGAACTGGCAGTTATACGT
>JAITVU010000388.1 GCA_031285645.1 Oscillospiraceae bacterium
TATGGCTTTCGCCAAAGGCCGTGGAATCTGTTTCCCGGACCTTGTTTTCCCGTATTTCCTGGTGGTTGCCGCCGGTTATCTGGCCGGATGAGGAAGACTCTTGGGCGAAGATGGTCCGCCTGGCCCTGCGGAATGGCGCGCGCCACTTTGTTTGCAACGAGCCCTGGCAGCGGACCTTGTTCCCGGATGACAAAGCCGCGCTCGTGGCCGGGCCGTTTTGCAACATTACCAACGCGGCTGCCGTGGCCGTGCTGCAACGGATGGGATTTTCCGTATTATGTGGAAAATCTGATGCTAAATGCAATCGCTTTACGGCATAATCAGTTGTACATCGGAATGAATGGTTAGACGGCATATAAATCGATGATTTCTTTTAGAAACCGGGCGCAGCCGGGCGCGATCTGGTCGTAATACTGCGTAAAGCGCGCGTCGTCCACATAAGTCTGCGCAAGGCTTTTGTGCGCTTCGGGGCTGTAATCATCCCAATAGAACATCAGCCATTTTTTGTGCAGCGCGCACACTTCCATGGCAAGGGAAGAGGCGGGATCCCCGAGCTTAAAGGCTTTGCCGAGCTTTTCCCTGATCTCGTCGGCGAGGCGCTGTGCGCCGTCTAAGTCTGATTCGCTGCTCTGCATCAGCTTCCGATTCGATCTGTCGACGGCGTCGTCGCCGTACTTTTTGCGGATTTCGTCGCCGTAAAGGCGCTCGTTTTCATCAATCAAGCCTTTCTTAAATGCTGAGAATTTATCTTGATGGCTCATTTTGATCTCTCCTTTGATATGTCGGATTGTTTGTTGGACACTGCCAATCAGGACGTCGAGATGAGCGCGCCGTTCGACCAGGGCGTCCAGATGGGACTCAAGCATTTTTTGGGGATCATAGTCCGGCGCATACAGAATCGCACGTATTTGAGACAGCTCAAGCCCCATTTCACGGTAAAAAAGTATTTGCTGAAGCAAATCCACCTCTTTTTCCCCGTAAATGCGGTAGCCTGATTCACTTATGCGCGCCGGTGTTAAAAGCCCGATGGTGTGGTAATACCGCAGCGTGCGCCCACTCACACCGGCCAGGCGGGCCAGCTTTTGCACTGTATACTCCATTCGATCATCCCCAAACGTTGTTAATGAATGGAAACTTAATAAGGCCTTATTGTTCCCATCCTTACTATAAACCATGACGCAGCGTAAAGGTCAATACTTTTTATTGGTTTTATAATAAAATGAGTTGGTGCGTCTGATGTTTCATTATCAGTCCGGATTGTTTTAGCGAAATGATCATTAGAAACCTGAGAAACAGGAGAAAAAAAGGACACTTTCATTCAGTTTTTTGATTTTGTTGCATAAGAACAGGAAAAAATATACACTATTAAGTATAGAGGATAAAACAGGTATCTACATTTTACAGTGTTTTATATCACGCTTCAACCGGCTCTGAATTGCCGCCGGACGCAATCTTCCATTTCTTCGACATTTCCACAAATAGAGCGCGTTTTTGACAAATTTACTTGACAATAAGCGTGGTATAACTTAAACTAAGATATAGGTGTATTTTTTTGAAGGACGTATGTATGTATGATTAATCATCAGCGGGTGCGGCGTATTAGAAAAGTCATTTATATTGTGCTTGTTATTCTTATATTGACGCCCTTTATACTGGTCTCCGCTTTTTGTTTCAGTGTGATGGGAAGACTGAATGACACAAGTACAAGGCTTGATGACAACACGACGTCGCTTAACAGGCTGGAATCCTATATAATGGGCTCTTATAACGACGACTTGCTCCTCGAGCAAAACAATTCATCCGCTCCCGAAACCACAGCACAATCACAAACGCCCGCATCGTCTCCGGATGTTTCGTCACAGGCATCCACGCCTGATGAAACCGAGGCTGAAGGATCTGTCAGCGACGGGGAAAGCATCGCCGACGGCAACAGCACGACTGCCGGCAATGGAAACAGCGGTGTGAACGTGTCGGGTGGCGGCAGTGTGACGGGTTCCGCGGGAGCAGGGACTATGGCCGCTGGCGCTAACAGTTCGGCAGGGAATACCCAGACGAATCAAACCGGCGGTAATGCTGTTCCCGGAGCGGTTTCCGGCGGGTCCGGGCTGCAGGCGGGCGGCCTTAATCCCAATATGGGACGGGGGCCGGCTCTGGATCCGAATGCGGGATTCAATCCCGGCGCAATTGCCGACAATACTATTTATCTGACTTTTGATAATACGCCTGCCGGTAATTTCAGTGAGATTCTCAGGATTCTCGACCAATATAATGCAAAAGCAACCTTCTTCGTCTGGTGGAGTGGGAGTACGTCCCCGATGCCGGCCGATTCGGCGTTTAAGGCGATTGTGGAGGCGGGACACAGCATTGGCATCCACTCAAATGCCAACACGGATTCCTTCTCGGCGCTTTATTCCAGCGCGGATTACTTCATGTCCGAATTTAACAGCATTCATTCGCGTATATATGAAGCAACGGGTGTCCGCACCAATTTGTACCGCTTGCCGGGCGGCAGTTACAGCCCGGACCCGAAGAGGCAGTCTGTGATCAACGAAGTCAGGCAACAGCTTGACGCCAAGGGCTTTATACAGTTTGACTGGACTGTTTCGGCTGAAGACGCCGTCAATCCCTCCCTCACTTCACAACAGATTTTGGACAATTTATACGAGGGCATGGACAAGAGCGGCAGTTTGGTGGTGCTCTGTCATGACGGTACCGGAACAGATTCCACAATTGGTGCGCTTGAGAGGTTTGTCGCGCACTGCACGGCGCTGGGATATCACTTTGAAGCGATCAGCAGCGATACCGCGCCGGTTTCTTTTATTGAGCCAAGATAATTTCGGGCTTGTTATCGGCCCGTTCGTTTAAATTCGGCGCGCCACCTGCCGCAAAAGTGGCGCCTCGCCAGTTTCTTCAACCTGCGTGGCGTGGTCTATGGAGCTTGACTTATGAGTTTCAAAGAAGATTTTTTCGAAGCTCTGCGTAGTGTTAAGCGCGATTTGCTAAGAGAATCTGACGGTCATAATCAAAACCCTGTGGCGCCTGACAGCGCGGCGGGGAGTTCTCGCATGGATACAGTCGGCAGCGCCGCGGAATCTTTGGGCAGTGTCCCGGTATCAGGTCAGGTCGTTCAACCCGATGATGAAAAAACCATCAGCGCGCCACCTCCGCAGCCGGATGCCGTTGTTATGGAAGCTTTTAACCAGGCCAGCGCCATTGGCAGCGACGATGCTGATATGGACGACGATTTTGATGGGGACGACAGTGCTGTACATAGCACATCCGGCGCGCAACCTTATGAAGCGCCGCAGTTCCGTAATTTTGAGCCGCCTGAATCCTATGAAAATTACCCGGACATCACATCGTCCCCCGCAGCGGAGGATGGCCGCAAAATTTATGATTTTGATCCGGATGACCTTTATTCCGACGACAAAACGATCATTTCCAGGAACACGATCATACGGGGTGAGCTCCATACGGACGATTCTGTGCGCTTATTGGGCCAGATTATGGGTGATATTGAGTGTAAATCCAATATCGTGGTGGCTGGTAAGGTGCGCGGCAATACGTCGGCGGCTAATGCCTATATCATAGACGCCCAGATAGACGGTAATATGTTGTGCGACGATGCGATCAACGTCAACAAAGACGCGTGGGTTCTGGGCAATATTCGCGCGCAGCAGGCTGAAATCGACGGCAAGGTCAAGGGCAATATCGAGATCAGACACGGCGTTTCTATTGGGTCGGCGTCGTCGGTTATCGGCAATATTTCCACGGATGAGCTTGAAGTCAAGCGCGGCGCGTTTGTGAACGGGCAGATTATCATGTACAGCCCGTCCCGTGATGTTATTGACCGCTTTGAGGATTTTGACAGATAAGATATGATTCTGTTATTTAAAGAGGCGCGGGCATGCCCGCGCCTCTTTA
>JAITVU010000189.1 GCA_031285645.1 Oscillospiraceae bacterium
TTGATGGTCGCCGGCGGCGTGTATCCGGACCTCGTGTTCTCAGGCGAAGCTTCCGGTATTTTTATTTCGTCCGGCGCGGTTATTCCGCTGGATGACCTGATTGACAAATACGGGGAAAACATCAAAAAGATTTATCGCCCCAAAGAGCTTGAGCTCACAGCCATGCAGTATGGCCAGACTTATCTGATCCCCACAAACCGCCCCTCAGTCGAACCCCTTTATCCGGCGGCGGGTTATTACCTGGCCTATGACGTGCTTAAAGACGCCGGATTCCCGGTTGTTAAGACGCTCAGCCAGTACAGCGAGCTGATTTAGAACTACATAACCAAGAACCCGACATATGAAGGCCAGCCGACAATCGGCTTTACACTGTCCACCGAGGGCTCCCGCTCCTCTTCGATGGAGTACGGCGCACCCCGTTACCTGAGCGGCTATCCGAATGACGGCGTTACAATGGTTGATCAGGAAACCCTGGAAGCCAAGGTCGTTATGACGACTGACGCCAACAAAGAATACCTTAAATTCATGAACGAGATGTGGAACCTCGGCTATCTGGACAAAGAGGTGTTCATGCAGAAGGACGACCAGTACAAAGCCAAGATCGCGTCTGGCCGCGTCATCGGCGTTTACGACCAGCGCTGGGGCATTGTTGACAGCCTGAACGCGCTTGAGAAGATCGGCAAGGACGACCGCAACCTCGTTGCGTTCCCGGTCACGATCGACAGCGCCGAAAGGGAATACTACCGCGGCCCGTACGCCATCGTCATGCAGGGCATATCCATCACGACATCCTGTAAGGACCCCGAGGGCGCTTTCCGCTTCCTCGACCGTATGGCGGCCGACGATATCCAGAAGCTGGCCATATGGGGTATCGAAGGCGAGGACTACACACTTGTAGACGGGAAGTTTACCCGCACGGCCGAACAGTGGAACAACTCCTTCGACCTGGAGTATACAAGGGCACAGGGCTCAAACGACGTGTTTAACAACTTCCCGCGCCGCGAGCGGACAGACAATGAGACATACGCGAAGTTTGACGACGGGAACTGGTGCAATCCTTCGATGGATCCCGAGTATGCCGATTTGCGCTACAAAGATTATGAAAAACAAATCCTGAAAGATTACAACATCAAGACACTCAATGACTTCTTCGCACCGGCGTATCCCGCGCGTTATCAGCCCGGCTGGGCCGTTCGCCAGCAGCTGCCGCAGGATTCGGCCGAGTACATATCCATAGACAAAGCCCTTGCCATTGCCAATGAGTGGCATGCGAAGATCACGCAGGCGCCGCCTGGAGATTTCGAAACGCTTTGGGAGCAGTATCAGGCTGAACTGACGGCTGTGCCGGGCCTGGCTGAGTATGAAGCCGAAGCGACAAGGCTCACCCAGGAAAGCGCCAAGTACTACGGCGACTAATTAAACTTTTCCAGGGAGCGCCGACGGCGCTCCCTGGAAGATATATTTATTTAAGCTTTGCTCTGAACGGGCTATACAGGTATGGGACGCACGCGTTTTATACCTGTATAACCTGATAATAATGGCGATCAATTACATTAAATAAATATTATGGGCTAAGTTCATATTTGTTATGTCCGCACAGTGATTTACTGTTCCTTTCCGTTTCACTTTAAAAGCCGCTAAAATACAGTATCTATATCTACACGGAAGGATGCGATGCCATGAAAGCGTTATCTACGCAGGGACAAACAGGTCAAGGAGCGAGACGGTTGGGTAAAAAGAAATCATTTATGAGACTCGCTTACGAGCAAAGGCAGCTTCTTGTTCTTTGCATTCCCTTTTTACTGTTCGTACTTGTATTTAATTATTTGCCTGTTGTAGGCTGGACCATGGCCTTTCAGAATTTCTCACCGGCCAAAGGGATTTTTGGTTCTGACTTTGTCGGTATGGCCAATTTTGTCGAGGCGTTCAACGATACGAACTTCCTCAACGCCATCCGCAACACGCTCAGTACAAGCTTTTTGAAGATCATCTTCAGCTTTTTCTCCGCGATCCTGTTGGCTGTTATGCTCAATGAGGTGCGCATCATAGCGTTCAAAAGAACGGTTCAGACCATCAGTTATTTGCCCTATTTTGTTTCATGGGTTGTGGCGAGCAACATCGTTTACATGGTGCTCTCGCCTTCGGACGGCATTATCAACATCCTGCTGATGAAAATGGGTCTGATTTCAGAGGGCGTCCCCTTTATGGGCGAGCCCAAGTATTTTTATATGATCATCGCCTTGTCGAATGTTTGGAAGAATGTCGGATGGAATGCCATTATTTACCTGTCGGCTATGACAGGTATCGATCAGGAACTTTATGAAGCAGCCGCGGTTGACGGCGCGGGGCGTATTCGACGGATTCTCGCTGTTACGATCCCTTGCATCATGCCGACGATTAAAATCATGCTTGTCCTGCAAATCGGGCATTTGATGAACGCCGGTTTCGAGCATGTCTATCTGCTGAGCAATCCTTCAAATATTTCAGCCTCCCGAACGATTGACGTCTATGTCTACACGTATGCCATGAAAGGGGGCCGGCTGTCATACGGTACGGCGATCGGTATATTCAATTCGACGGTCTCCATTGCTTTAATTATGATCAGCAACTGGGTATCGAAAAAAATTGACGGCTACGGTATTTTTTAAGAAGGGGATGGTATATTGGCTGTTAAAACAAGTGCGTCTCGAGGTCTGGTCAGTAAGCTCCCTTTCTACAGGAGAGCGACGACGGAGGATATCGTACTCGATGTATTTATATACGTGTGCCTGTTGCTGCTGTGTGTGGTAACGATATATCCGTTCCTGAACACGCTGGCCTACTCGTTTAATGACGCGACCGACTCCATTCGCGGCGGTATTTATCTTCTTCCGCGTGAGTGGACACTGCGTAACTACGAAAAAATCCTGGTCGGCAATCCATTGATTGCAAGGTCGATTGTAAACTCGGCTATCCGCGCCATTATAGGCGGCGCACTCAGTGTTTTTGCCACGCTGTGCGTCTCCTATGTGTTCAGCCGCAAGGACTTTTTCCTTCGGAAGGTGCTGACGCCTTTTCTGGTGTTTACAATGTATTTTTCCGGCGGTATTATACCGCAGTTTTTGCTGATGAGAAACCTGGGCCTTATCAACAATTTCCTTGTATACCTGCTGCTGACCATGTTAAGCGCTTACAATGTCATGGTCATGCGCAGTTATATGGATGGCCTGCCCGACAGCCTTGTTGAGGCGGCCAAAATTGACGGCGCCAGCGAATACCGCATTCTTTTCGGTATTGTCTTGCCGCTGAGCATGCCTGTTGTCGCGACAATCGCGCTGTTTGTTATCGTCGGCCAGTGGAACTCCTGGTTTGATACTATGTTGTATTGTTCCAGCGAGCCCAAGCTGACGACATTGCAATATGAGTTGCAGAAATTGCTGACCTCGGCGCAAAATATTGCGTCGGCCGACGCGGCCGACGCGGCGATGAACTCCGGCGACAGTAAAGCCGCCGTCACGCCCACGTCGATCCGTACGGCTATGACCATTATC
Source organism: Oscillospiraceae bacterium (assembly GCA_031285645.1). Classification (GTDB taxonomy): domain Bacteria; phylum Bacillota; class Clostridia; order Oscillospirales; family Ruminococcaceae; genus WRAV01. The sequence goes on from JAITVU010000189.1 coordinate 3,531, forward strand.
GCGGTTGTGCCGATCCTGTTTATTTATCCTTTCCTGCAAAAATACTTTGTCAAAGGCTTGACTATTGGCGGCGTAAAGGGATAAATATTGCGGGAAAAACAGATATTGGGCACATGTGTGATATGATTTCAATTAGTTTCTATCAGCAAAACCTCCGGCAATAAGCCGGAGGTTTTAAATTGCAAAAATTTTAATGTATTCTATTAGAAATAAGGGAGAAACTGTTATCTGGTTCGTATGGGGAAAGGAAAATTACAGAAATATTACCAATCCCGAACGGAACCGTCAAACGCGCGCAGGCGGGGTTGCATGGGGGGCTTGAATGCTGCCGTGGCTTCGTCCAGGGCGCCCTCGTCTATGTCGATGCCAAGCCCCGGGCCTCTCGGCGGCATGGAATAACCGTCCGTATAGTTCGGCCAGGAATGGGCCAGTTTCTCCGAACGCGTGTTTTTATTGTCGGGATTACAGTATACAGCCTCGACAACAGCAATGTTATCGATGGCGAAAGAAGCATGCATGATCGCGGCCATGGCCAGCGGGCCCTGCGTATTGTGCGGGACGACGGCGATGCCGTATGTGGCGGCGAATGAGGCGATTTTCATCATCTCCGTTATGCCGCCGCAGTGGCAGACATCGGGCCGGGCGTAATTGATGGACTGACTTTCGAATAATTCGCGGAAATC